>NZ_JAZDRM010000011.1:0-120939 GCF_047501495.1 Ancylobacter sp. G4_0304
TGCGCAGCTCGAAGGCTTCGACATCGTTCCAGCGCCGTTCGCGGTCGCGCCACACCTCGGGCGCCCCGTCAGGCAGCAGCACTTCGGAATGCACGACACCGCGCTTGCTGGAGAAGTCCTGGACGCGGTCGATCCGGTCATCGCGCAGCCTTGAGGCCGAACGGTATGCCGCGGACGCCACCGCACTGGAGCCGGCCCTGCGGCCGATGACCTTGACGTGAAGATGATAGATCGCCATCGCGATCCGAACATCAGCACGGCGAAGCGCACGTCGGAACGACGTATAAACGCGCCCTCCCTCGAAAAAATCTCGGGAGCGACGAGGACATCCCAGTCTGTCCCGGCAACATTACAGCCTTACGGAAGTCGCTCAACTATCATCATTGCATCAACTGCTGATGGAGATGACCATGCGCAAGCCACGGGACTTCGACGCAGAGCTGAAGGCGCTTGAAGACAAGGCACGAGAGCTCAAGACCCGCAAGGTGCAGCAGCTCGGCGATCTGGTGATCGCGACCGGCGCGGACGCGCTCACGGCGGAGGAATTGGCCGGCGCGCTGCTCGTGCTGGCCGAGACCAAGGATCCTGGACGGAGGGAGGCGTGGGCGCGACGGGGCGCCGCGTTCTTTCACGGCAGGTCACGCCGAACTGCATCAGCGTCTCACCGCGACGTTGGTGGCGCTCAACCGCAACCGGGCGGCGCGCAACCGGCATCAGGGAGCGCAAGCACGGAATGATATGCGCACCTGGCAGGTCGAGCGCCGCAGGCGCACGCGGCATCTGATCGAGCTCGGTGGGCTTGTGGTCAAGTCGGGCATTCTCGAGCTCACTAGCGACGATCGCGCCATGATCTACGGCGCGCTGCTCTGCGTGGCCGACAAGCTAAGGAGCGGAGATGGCGATCGCGCGCGCAGCCTTTGGAAAGCGAGGGGAACGCAGGCGTTCGACAAGCATCACCGGCCCGAGGAGATGCATTGCACCCAAAGATAAATCGATTAGTCGTCCGGGATGTGCTGTGCGTGCTGGTCCGCTTCAATTCGGTGGAGCGCGGCACCGCGGGGTTAGCGGGCTACGAACGCTATTCCACTCAGGTTGATCTGCGTCGGAGTTTGACGGATTCCGTTGAAAAAGTCGGCGTTGCTGTCGGGCTGAAGTCCTGATTCAGTTGTCCTCGCGGATGGAGGGACGGGGCGATGATGGGCGAGCGGACCGGGGTGCAGGAGGCTCTGTTCTACGAGTTCAGCCTGGAGCGTCATGTTCCTGCCGGCCACCTCGTGCGGGCCATCGACGGATTTGTCGACCTTTCCGGCATCCGGGCGCACCTCAGGCCTTTCTACAGCGAGACCGGTCGGCCCTCGATCGACCCGGAGCTGATGATCCGGATGCTGCTCGTCGGCTATTGCTTCGGGATCCGCTCGGAACGGAGGCTGTGCGAGGAAGTCCACCTGAACCTTGCTTATCGCTGGTTTTGTCGCCTCGGGCTCGATGGCCGTGTGCCGGACCACTCGACCTTCTCCAAGAACCGTCATGGCCGTTTCCGCGACAGCGACCTTCTCCGGCATCTGTTCGAGACCGTGCTGCAGCGTTGCATCGCGGAGGGACTGGTCGGCGGAGAAGGGTTTGCCGTCGACGCCAGCCTGATCAAGGCCGAGGCCAGCCGGCAGAAAGGCGTCGAGGGCGAAGCAGGGCTATCACCCCAGGCGGCGGGACGCGCGGTCGAGGAATATCTCGCCGTGCTCGACGATGCAGCTTTCGGCGCGGCCACCGAAGTCACGCCAAAGCTCCTCTCGCCGGCAGATCCTGCTGCCCGCTGGACCGGCGCACATGGTGGCCAAGCCTTCTTCGCCTATTCCACCAACTATCTCTTCGATGTGGAGAACGCGATCATCGTCGACGTCGAGGCGACGACGGCTATCCGACAGGCCGAGGTTCTGGCGGCGAAACGCATGATCGAACGTTCGATGGACCGCTTCGACCTTTACCCGGCACGGCTGATGGGCGACAGCGCCTATGGCTCGGCGGAGATGCTTGCCTGGCTGGTCCATGAGCATGGCATCGAGCCGCACGTTCCGGTGTTCGACAAGTCGGGACGTCGTGACGGCACCTTCAGCCGAGCCGACTTCACCTACGACCGCGAGGCGGATGCCTATGTCTGTCCGGCCGGCAAGCTGCTGCGGCAGCGCCAGAAGGCCTATCGCGCACCCAAGCCCCTCGTCGATGAGGATGGCATGATGCGCTATCGTTCCAGCAAGCTGGATTGCGATGGCTGTGCCCTGAAGCCTCGCTGCTGCCCGCCCACGCCCGCCCGGAAAATACCCCGCTCGATCCACGAGGGCGCCCGCGACATGGCGAGGGCCATCGCCGGCACCGACGCCTATGTCACGTCGCGGCGGCAGCGCAAGAAGGTCGAGATGCTGTTCGCGCATCTCAAGCGCATCCTGAAGCTCGACCGCCTGCGCCTGCGAGGCCCGAACGGAGCTCGCGATGAGTTCCACCTCGCCGCGACCGCCCAGAACCTCCGGAAACTCGCCAAGCTCCTCCCGAGCGGACCGCAGACCAGCCCGGCATGACGGGAGAAGGCGTCCGATGGCGAAATCCGGCTTCGTGCCGGCACGCCTAACAAGCCGACTTTTTCAACGGAATCGACGCAAAAGGGGCCTCTCGACCGCCCTTTCCGGGACGTCGGCTTTGCGCCGCGATTTCGGCCATTGGTCTGGTAAAGTCCGCGGCTCAAAAGCGGACATTAGTGAGTGGGCATGTCGGCACCTTTGCGCCATACATGACATAGCGTGCGCAGCTGAAAAGAGACATTGAGGCGTGTGCTCCGAAGTCTACTTTGACTGAACTTTTTTTGGGGGGGCACACGCGATAACGACGTCGCGTAAAGCACTTACAGCCCGGAAACGCTGCGTATCCTCACGTCGAATGGCTGCGGCCGACCATCGTCAGCCGCCACTCCCGCCATAGGCGCTGGTTTCATGCTTGGTCTTGCCACGGAACACCCAGTAAGCATGAGCCTGATAGGCGAGGACGATCGGGATGATCACCGCGACGCCGACCGAAAGGAAAGCGAGAGACTGCGGGTCGGACAGCCCGTCCCACACCGTCACGTGGCGCGGCACGAGATAGGGCCAGAGGCTGACGATCAGCCCAATCAGTCCGAGCGCGAAGAGCGCGAGTGAAAGCAGGAAGGTGCGGGGTTGCGCACCGTCCCAGATGCCGCGCCAGAGCGCGACGATGACGGCGAGCGTCACCAGCGGCACCGGCGCGAGCAGCAGCAGATTGGGAAGGGCGAACCAGCGCGCCGCCACCTCCGGCACGCTCCACGCGCTCCAGGCGCTCACCAGCGCCATCATCGCGCCGGTGAGGATGAGCGCGGCATGGGCAATCTCGCGGGCGAAGACCTGCGTCGCGCCGTCGGTCTTCCAGATCAGCCAGCCGGCGCCGATCAGCGCATAGCCGCCGACAAGGCCGACCCCGCACAGGACGCCGAGCAGGTTGAGGAAGCTGAACGGCCCGCCGGCGAACATGCCATTCTCCACCGGCACGCCGGCAATCAGCCCGCCCAGGATCAGCCCCTGGCAGAAGGTGGCCAGCACGGAGCCCGCGAAGAAGGCGATGTCCCAGACCAGACGGAAGCGGGTCGCCTGCAGCCGGAAGCCGAACGCCACGCCGCGGAAGATCAGCGCGAACAGCATGAACATGATCGGCAGATAGAAAGCTGGCAGCAGGATGTAGTAGCCCGCCGGAAAAGCGGCGAAGAGCAGCGTGCCGCCCATCACCAGCCAGGTCTCGTTGCCGTCCCAAACCGGCTCGATCGAGGCCATCATCAGATCGCGGTCCTGATCGCGCGGCGCAAAGAGGAACAGGATGCCGACGCCGAGGTCGAGCCCGTCGGCGAGCACATAGACCGTGACGCAGAACACGGCGACGGCGGCGAAGAACAGCGGGACATAATCCGCCTGGAGAAGTTCGGTCATGGTCAGGCCCTCGCTGGGTCGGTGCCGCGCACGGGCGACGGGACGGGAGACGTGGTGAAGGCGCCGAGCGTGCTGCGCTCCATGCCGGGATGCTCACGCGTGACGGGCGAGCTATCGATCGGTCCCTTCAGAGCGACCCGGCCGGCGAACCAGACGAAGGCCAGCAGCAGCACATTGTAGACGGCGAAGAAGATCAGCAGGCTGGTCGTCACCGCCCCGGCCGCCACGGGCGCGGCCGCGTCCGCGGTGCGCAGCGCGCCATAGATGATCCAGGGCTGCCGCCCGGCCTCTGTCACGGTCCAGCCGGCCAGCACCGCAAGGAAGCCGAGCGGGGTTGTCGCCATCGTCACGTACTGAAACCAGCGTGCGGTGAACAGCCTGCCGCGCAGCCGCAGGATGAAACCGGTGATGGCGGTGGACAGCAGCACCACACCGATGCCGGCCATGATGCGGAAGGCGAAGAACACGATCGGCACATTGGGCTGGTCGGCCTCTGGCACTGCCTTCAGGCCTTGGACCTCGCCGTCCCAGCTATGGGTGAGGTACAGGCTGGCGAGGTGGGGAATCTCGATGGCGTAGAGATTCTTCTGCGCCTCCATGTCCGGCCAGGCGATCACGGTCATGGCGGGGCCTTTGGTGGTCTCCCACAGCCCTTCCATGGCGGCGAGCTTGGTCGGTTGCTCGACCATGGTGTTGCGCCCGTGCATGTCGCCGATGAAGATCTGCAGCGGCGCCAGCACCAGTGCCAGCCAGAGCGCCATGGAGAAGGCCTTGCGCGAGGCCGCGACGTGCTGGCCGCGCCAGAGATGGAACGCCGAGACGCCGGCGATCACGAAGGAGCAGGTCAGGAAGCTCGCGCACACCATATGGGCGAGGCGATAGGGGAAGGAGGCGGTGAAGATGACGTCCTGCCAGTTCACCACGTGATAGATGCCCTCGGCGTCGGCGACCGCGCCCGCCGGGGTCTGCATCCAGCTGTTTGCGGCAATGATCCAGGTGGAGGAAATCAGCGCGCCAACCGCCACCATCAGGCAGGCGAAGAAATGGGCGCCCTTCGAGACGCGTCCCTCGCCGAACAGCATGATGCCGATGAAGCCGGCCTCCAGAAAGAAGGCGGTCATGGTCTCATAGGCGAAGAGCGGCCCGAGCACATTGGCAACCGAGCGCGAGAAGCCGGCCCAGTTGGTGCCGATCTCGTAGCTCAGCACGATGCCGGTCACGACGCCCATGCCGAAGCCGAGCGCGAACAGCCGCATCCAGAAGCGCATCAGGTCGCGATAGACCGTGTTGCCGGTACGCCACCACAGGGCGCTGAGCACGGTGACGAACCAGGCGGTGCCGATGGTCAGCGTCGGCCACAATATGTGGAAGCCGATGGTGAAGGCGAATTGCAGACGGGAAAGGGCGACCGCGTCCATCTCACTGCGCTCCCTGCTGGGTGTTGGTCTTCACGAGGCGGACCGGCACCCCCTTCGACGACGGGGTGAAGCTTTGCGGATCGTGGGCGTAAAGCGGGACCAGCGGGTTGGTCTCGGGGTAATAGGCGGCGCAGCTGCCTTCCGGAAAGCTATAGGGCACGACCTTGAAGCCACGAACCGCGCGCTCGATGCCGTCCTGCGACAGGGTGAGGATGTCGACCCTGTCATCCGCCTTCAGGCCGCGCCGGTTCATCTCCGTCTCGTTGAGGAACAGCACGTCGCGCTGGCCGTACACGCCGCGATAGCGGTCCGAAAGCGAGTAAAGCGTGGTGTTGTACTGGTCGTGGCTGCGTACCGTGGTCAGCCATAGCGCGTCGGGATCATCGACCTTCGGATCCTCGCACAGCCCCTCGCACACCAGCAGATTGGCCTTGCCGGAAGGCGTCGCCCAGATGCGCTCGCGCGCCAGCGAGGTGAGGTGGAAGCCACCCGGCTCTTCGATCCGCGCGTTGTAGCCCTGGAAGATCGGGAATACCGCCTCGATGTCCTCGCGGATCAGCGAGTAGTCGGCGATCAGCTTCTCCCAGTTCACCTTGGAGCGGGCGCCCAGCGTCGCCCGCGCTATGCCCGCGATGATAGCCGGCTCGCTCTTCAGGTGCTCGGACGCCGGCCGGTTATGGCCGCGCGAGGCATGCACCATCGACATGGAATCCTCGACCGTGACCGCCTGCGGACCGCCGGCCTGCTCGTCAAGCTCGGTGCGGCCGAGGCAGGGCAGGATCAGCGCCTCGCGGCCATGAACGATGTGGCTGCGGTTCAGCTTGGTGGCGATGTGGACAGTGAGGTCGAGCCGGCGCATGGCGGCCTGTGTCTGCTCCCAGTCCGGGATCGCGGCCGAGAAATTGCCGCCCAGGCCGATGAAGACCTTGGCGTCACCGCGCACCATCGCCTCCAGCGCCGTGACCACGTTGTGGCCGAAGGCGCGCGGCGGCTTGAAGCCGAAGCGGGCTTCGATAGCGTCGAGCAGCGCATCGCTCGGCACCTCGGTGATACCGACGGTGCGGTCGCCCTGCACGTTTGAGTGGCCGCGCACCGGGCAGATGCCGGCGCCTTCGCGACCGATATTACCGCGGAGCAGCGCGAGGTTGGCCAGCTGCTGGACGTTCTTCGTGCCATGGCGGTGCTGGGTGATGCCCATCCCGAAGACGATGATCGCCCGCTCGGCCTTCATGTAGGCCTCGGCGGCGACCGCGATATCGGCCCGCGCGATGCCGGATTTACGTTCGATATCGGCCCATTGCGTTGCCTTCAGATCGGCGATCAGCGCGTCGATGCCGATGGTGTGGCCGTGGATGAAATCCCAGTCCAGCACCGGCCCACGCCCTTCCGCGCGGGCAGCCTCGTCCGCTTCGACCATCAGCTTCATCATGCCCTTGATGAGCGCGACATCGCCGCCGACCCGGACCTGAAACAGGCGCTGGGAGATTGGCGTCGAGGTGAGGGTCGCCATCTCCACGGGGTTCTGCGGCGCCTGGAAGCGCTCCAGCGCCCGCTCGCGGAACGGGTTGAACGACATGATGGTGGCGCCGCGCTTTGATGCGTTGCGCAGATCCGTCATCATGCGGGGCGAGTTGGTGCCGGGGTTCTGGCCGAAGATGAAGATGGCGTCGGCCTTCTCGAAATCCTCCAGCAGCACGGTTCCCTTGCCGACGCCGAGCGACTGCGGCAGGCCGACGCTGGTAGCCTCGTGGCACATGTTGGAGCAGTCGGGGAAATTGTTGGTGCCGTATTCGCGGGCAAACAACTGGTAGAGGAAAGCGGCCTCATTGGAGGCGCGGCCGGAGGTGTAGAAGTCCGCCATATTGGGATCGGGCAGCGCGTTGAGATGCCGCGCGACGATGGCGAAGGCGTCGTCCCAGCTCACCGGGACATAGCGGTCGCTGTAGGGATCGTAACGCATCGGATGCGTCAGCCGTCCCTGCATCTCCAGCTCGAAATCGGTGAAGGCCTCCAGCTCCGAAACGGTGTAGGCGGCGAAGAACTCCGGCGTGCAGCGCTTTGTGGTCGCCTCCCACGCCACGGCCTTGCCGCCATTCTCGCAATACTCAAACGGCGAGGGATTTTTCGGATCGGCCCAGCCGCAACCTGGGCAGTCAAAGCCGCCATGCTGGTTCATGCGCGAGAGCGTCGCCATGCCGGAAATGGCGATGTCCTGCTCGGCAAGGGCGGTGCCCATCGCCTTGAGGGCGCCCCAGCCGCCGGCCGGCTCATGATAGGGACGAATGGTCTTCACGATGCCCATAGGGGTCTCCTGTCGCACGTGGCTTGAGGGATCGGCCGGAAGGTCAAATCCGGATGGGGACCGCCGCGCTTGGGAACAGCTCTCAGCAAACCCGACGTCATCTAAAGACGAGGGCGTTCGCGGATAAATGATCTGAGGATATGCCGTGGGCACACTTAGGTATTAAGGCGTCGCACCATCGGGCGACCTTGGTCACCGGCAGAGATCGAGCGCAACGCGTGGACCCGAAGAGCGGTGGCGAAGGCCGTCCGCGTCCGCGCTGACGGTACGACATACCAAAGTGCGATGGTAAGGCACGGGCGTATAATTTCGCCGCCTCGCGGCCTGCCTATGCTGGCCTCGCAACCCCTGCATACGACATCGGCGCGAGATCATTATGAGCGGCGTATACGACGCACACGCCAAAACCTTGCCCAGCCCACTCGCGCCTTTCCAGGTCGTTTGGGCGCGGATCAGCCTTCTCGGCCCGCGTTTCCTGTTCGGGTTTCGCCTGGCCGCATCGGTCTGTCTGGCGCTCTACGTCACCTATTTTCTGGAACTTCAGAACTCGTTCTGGGCGGCGACGACCGCTGCCATCGTCTGCCAGCCCAGCCTCGGCGCCTCGCTGCAGAAGGCGCGCTACCGTGTGGTCGGCACCATCGTCGGCGCGCTGGTGATGGTGGCGCTGTTCGCGATGTTCCCGCAGCAGCGGAATTCACTGCTGCTCGGTCTCGCGCTGTGGTGCGGCATCTGCGGGTTTGCGGTGGTGATGCTGCGCAACTTTGCGTCCTATGCCGCCGCACTGTCGGGCATCACGGCGACGATCATCTTCGCCGACTCGCTGACCGATCCGAATTCGGCGTTCTTCCTCGCGGTCATCCGCGCGAGCGAAATCTGCATCGGTATCTTGGCGGCCGGGTTCGTCTTCATGCTCACCGATTTCGGGGCAGCAAGCCGGCAGCTCAAGCAGACGCTGTCGCTGACGGCGGACCAGCTGGCAAAGAGTTTCATCGGGACGCTGGCACTGAGGAAAGAGACGCCGGAGCTGCAGGCTTCGCGCCGCTCCGCTGTGCGTGCACTGGGGCCACTCAATGTGCAGATCGACGCCGCCATCGGCGAATCTGCCTATCTGCGCTCACGCGCGGGCAATCTTCGCTGCATGCTCGATGCGCTGGTGAGTGCGCTGGTCGCCTGGCACAATCTCAGCAACCACATCGTCCGGCGCCCCGATGACGAGAGTCCCGTCAGCCGCACGGTGGTCCCGCTGCTCCAGAGCATCGATCTCTCGCAGATCAACCATTCTCCGGAGGCGGCGCAACGTCGCTGCCGGGAGGTCGTGACGCAGATTCGCTCCATCCCGACCTTCGATGCCACCGGCTGTCTCGTGGTCGATGCCTCCCGCGATGTCGCTTTGGCCGTGTCCGGGCTGGTTGACGGCGTGGTGCTGCTTGACCGCCGGAAGAGCGAGCGCATCGCCCGACGAGCCCAGCCCCTCATTCTGACCGACCTGCTTCCGGCGGTGCTGAACGGGCTGCGCGTCTTCTTGGCGGTGCTCGGCACGGCCATCTTCTGGGTGGCGTCCGCGTGGCCAAACGGTTCCTTCGCCATTGTGTTCGCCGCTGCAGCCACGCTGATTTTCGGTTCGTTCGGCGATCTGGCACGCCCGCTCTCAAGGGATTACGCCATCGGCGCCGGGGTGATGGTCGCCATTGGCAGCGTCCTCTACTTCGCCGTCCTGCCGTCCATTTCCAGCTTTCCCGCGCTCATCGCGGTCCTTGGCACACTGTTCTTTGTCATCGGCACCATGCAGGCCGGCCCGTGGCACAGCGTCATGTTCCTCGCCATGTCGGTCGTCTCGCTCCCCATTCTGGGAGTGGCGAACCCGATTTCCTACAGCGCCGCCGCCTATTTCAATCTCGCCTTGGCGGTGCTGATTGGGACCATCATCGGCAGCCTGTTCTTCGTCCTCATGCCGGTTATCCCGCCGGGGACCCGCGCGCGCCGTCTGCTGGCCCTGTCACTACGTGATTTCCGCCGGCTGTCGCTCGGCACGCGAGGCGCCGACGAGCGGCGCTGGACCGCGCTAATGAGTCGGCGCATCGAGGCGCTGCCGTCGCAGACGACGCCGGAGGAGGCGGGCGGTATGATGGCGCTGCTCGCGCTGGGGCAGGCGGTCATCCATCTGCGAAACACCCTGACTGGTCCGTCCCAGGCCCTACTGTCCCGCGGGCTCGACGCTCTCGCCGGAGGGCGCCTCGACGCGGCCCGCGAGAGTTTCGACGCACTGCTGCATAGCCCCCTGCCGGGCCGCGCCCATGTCGGCCACCCGGCGCGCGTGCGGGCAGCGGTGGCCGTGATCCTCGACGCTATCGAACTGAATGCTGTGCTGCTCACCGCAAAGGTCGAGACGCGCCAGCTCTTCCTTTTGTCCTTCCGTTGAGAAAGCCGCGCACGTGTACACGGAGATCAACATTTTCGGGGTCTATGTCGCGCCCTTCGCCGTGATGATGCTCGCGGCGTGGCTGGTGACCATGCCGCTGAGCCTTGTCGTTGATCGCCTCGGCATTTCCCGCAGGGTCTGGCACCCCGGTCTCTTCAACCTCTGCCTTTACGTCATCGTCCTGTCCCTCATCGTGCTGCTCGCGGGTATACGCCAATGACTTCCATCGATCCGGCCGAGGACCGGCCCTCTCTTCTTCGCTCCGCGGTGCCCATGTTGCTGACGCTGTGCGCGCTCATAGCCGCAGGCCTGTGCGGATGGTGGATGTGGCAGGCCTATATGGAGGCGCCGTGGACCCGCGATGGCACGGTGCGTGCCTATGTGGTTACGGTCACGCCGCAGGTGTCGGGGCGCATTGTCGAGCTTCCGATCAAGGACGATCGGTTCGTCCATAAGGGCGATCTGATCGCCGTCATCGAGCCGGATGACTACCAGATCGCGCTCGCCAACGCGGAAGCCGCCGTCGCGCGCGCCGCGTCGGACCGCGACAACAAGCAGGCTCAGGCGCAGAGGCGCGCCGAGCTTACCGCTATCGCGGTGTCCAAGGAGGAGCAGCAGAGCTATGAGGCCGTCGCCGATATGGCGGTGGCGGCCTATCAGCAGGCGCTCGCCAATCGCGATCAAGCCAAGCTCAATCTCAGCCGCACGCGCATCGTCTCGCCTGTGAATGGCTATGTCACCAATCTTCTGGCGCAGGCCGGCGATTATGCGACGAGCGGCCAGCGTATGCTGTCCATCGTCGACAGCGACAGTTTCTGGGTCGACGGCTATTTCGAGGAATCGGTGCTGAACCGAATTCGCGTCGGCGACACTGCCCGCGTCTCACTCATGGCCTATCCAGAAACGCTGACGGGACACGTCACCGGCATCGGACGCGGTATCGCCATATCGAATACCCAGCCCGACGACACGGGCCTCGCGACGGTCAATCCGATCTTCACCTGGGTCCGCCTGGCGCAGCGCGTGCCGGTCCGGGTGGTTCTGGATCAGGTGCCGCCCTCGGTCACGCTTGCGGCGGGCCTGACGGCAACGGTGTCGATCACCGGTCCTGTTGCCTCGACGGGCGCCGGGAACCCGTCTCCGTCCGAAGCATCGCAAGGCCCGCCTCGTTAGCGACCTCTCCGAGATGTGCCAAATGCCTCGCGCGCGAGATGCTGCCCAGCGGCGATACGCCGCTTCCAGATCTCTCCCGCGGCGCTCCTTCCTCGTCGTCCAAAACAAACTGATCGAGAAGGCAAAGCCATGAAAGTCCTCACCGACAAGATCCTCTCGGAATCCGCCTATACCGCCGAGATCGACGTTCCCTTCGAGAAGGTCGACATCGCCGAGTGGCTATTCAGCCTGCCGGAAGCGGAATATCTGCGCTGCTGCCCGCCGGATCATATCGGCTCCGGTGTCACCACCACTGATGACGGCCGCCGCATGGTGATCAATGTCGAGATGATCGGCACCGGCCTCGTCATCCAGCACTACATCGCCGAAGAAGCGAGGCCGGATTATTGCCGGATGAACTCGATCTCCGATGTGTTTACCCCGGTCGGCCGCACGCAGGTGAACGTGCTCTGGGAGCTCGCTTGGCTCGAACGCCGTGGTGGCAGTATCGACGACTACGCGTTCCCGAGCCGGGTTAACCACGAAGGGCACCTCAGTACTCGACAGTACGCGCGATTGGTCGATGAATGGGTTACGGCGATTGGACTGCGCCCCGAGGAATACGGAACGCATTCGCTCCGCCGCACCAAGGCCCCCCTGATCTACAAGGCTACCGGCAATCTCCGAGCTATTCAGATTTTGCTTGGACAAACCAAAATCGAAAACACCGTTCGATACCTCGGTGTCGATATCGATGATGCGCTTACGCTTGCCGAGACAACGGAAATCTGACCCGCGCGGCCTCGCTAAACATGGCGAGGCCGCGTTCAGCAACGCGCCGCCATTTCGGCCAATAAGACTGACATCGGCAGTGTGTCGGCTGCATAACGGCGACTATCTGCACGGCGGCAGCCAAAACCGACCGGTCCGCTTACGGCCCGAGGCTGTGTGAAAACCCCTGATTATGCTAGGTTTAGGCACTGTTTCGGGGGGGGGCCAGATGGGACGTTTTGTCGAGGCTGCCGACCATCATCAGGCGAGCTTGCTGCCCGCTTGTTTGGAGGACTATGTCGATCCCGACAATCCGGTCCGCATCATCGATGCCTTTGTCGATGAACTCGATCTTGCCGAGCTCGGTTTTGCCCGCGTGCAGCCCGCATCGACCGGCAGGCCCGGCTACGCGCCGGGCACGATGCTCAAGCTTTATGTCTATGGATACCTGCATCAGCTGACCTCGAGCCGGAAGCTGGAGCGCGAGGCAGGCCGCAACATCGAACTGATTTGGCTGACAGGCAAGCTGGCACCCGACTTCAAGACGATCGCGGACTTCCGCCATGACAATGCCAGCGCGATCCAGATCGCGTGCCAGCGCTTCGTTGCAATCTGCCGTGCCCTTGGCCTGGTCGGTGGTGGCATGGTCGCGATCGACGGATCACGCCTGCGCGCGGTGAACACGCACGAGAAGAACTATACCAAGGGGAAGCTTGCGCGGCGCAAGGCCCATGTCGAGGAGAGCATCGCGCGCTATCTCGCCGAGCTTGAGGAGACCGACAGGGCGGAGACCGGCCCGGCGACGCCCCGCATCGCGCACCTGACCGAGCGACTGGCGTCGCTGCGCGGGCGCCTTGGCGAACTCGAGGCGATCGGCCGGCAGCTGGAAGCCTCCCCCGATGAGCAGATATCGCTGACCGATCCGGATGCCCGCGCCATGGCAACCGGCAGCGATCATCGCGGCGTGGTCGGTTACAATGTTCAGGCGGCCGTCGATACCCGGCACCACATCGTCGTCGCCAATGCGGTGACCAACCGCGGTCACGACCGCTCGCATCTGCTCGAGATGGCCACAGCCGCCCAGGCCGAGACCGGTGCTACTGAGATGATCGCCCTGGCAGATCGTGGATACTATGAGGGCGAGCAGATCCGCGCCTGCGCCGAAGCTGGCAGGTGCCCAAGCCCAACACATCGCCGGCTCAGGCGCGCGGCTTCTGGGGCAAGGCTATGTTCGTGTATGAGCCGCAGACCGACACCTATCGCTGCCCGGCCGATCAACAGCTGCAGAAACGCTTTGCCCGGGTGGAGGGCGACAAGCTCATCAGCGTCTACTTCAACCAGAAGGCCTGCCGCGCCTGCCCGTCGCGTCCGCTGTGCACGGCCGGCAAGGAGAAGCGCATCCGACGATGGGAGCACGAAGCGGTGCTCGATGCCATGGAGCGCAGGCTTCAAGCGATGCCCGAAGCCATGGCGGTCCGCCGCTGTACCGTCGAGCACGTCTTCGGCACCATCAAGGGCTGGATGGGTGCGACCCACTTCCGAACGCGCGGCCTCAAGCATGTCGCCACCGAAGCCAGCCTGGCGATCCTGGCCTACAACATGAAGCGCGCCATTGCCGTCGCCGGCGTGGCCTCTACCCTCAAGGCGATAGCCGGGTGACCGGAGCCGACGCGCGCCATGAAAACGGAGCTTGGCCGATCAACTGCGCAGCGTTCTCACACAGTCTCGGCCCCAACCCGGCCATTCGTCGCAGCCGCAGCGGACCTCCGTTCCTGGCGCGAGATCGACGTTTCTTGTTTCGCGGCAGCGGACCAGTGAAGGCCCCGTCGGTCATACTGCCGGCAGGGCAGAAGCTGCCGTGATCCGTCCGCGTTTTGCGTCGACCTCGGTTCCGTAGGGGGCCGAGCGCTGTTTAAGATCACTCAGGATCGAGTGCGCCAGATCGCCCTGCACCGGGATCGGCAGCAATCGGTTGTGATAGTCGTCGGCGCCGAGCCGCTTCTCCCCGCCGAGGACCACGGGGAGAAGATCAATGGCCGCTACCCTCCCATCGCCGTCGAAGTGGCAGGTGGCGACCACGCTTTTCCACACCTCGGGCGGGCTCCATTCTGTCTGCCCCTCCTTCAGGTGAAACAGGAAGTTGCCGAGGCCGTAGAAAAGCGGCGCGCCCCTATAGATCTCGATCGCCTGCAGCACGGGAGCGCCATGGCCGACGAAGGCGCCGGCGCCCGCATCGACGCAGCGATGCGCGAAATCGACGACCCACGCCGGCACGTTCTGCCAGCTCGGCTCCCAGTGATGCTGGTGCAGATAGGCGATCACGAAGGCGCCGCCGGCCGCGGCGCGGCGTATCGCGTCGAGCTGAAGGCAGGCACTGTCCTCGTCCACGACGATGCGGCGGCACGGCGCGGCGGCCTCGCGGAAGATCGTGCCCCAGAAGTCGATGTCATCCGCCGCGACCGAGGGACGGTCATTGGGCTGCGCGTAATTCGCCCGTTCCAGCGGTGAACTCTCGAACAGGCGCTGGATCTCCCGCAGGGGTTCGATCCGGGCGGGGTCCAGCTCGAAAATCCGCTTCACGCGCAGCCGGTTCACGCCGGGGCGCGCCGGGCGATCCCTGCCCGCGTCGTCGGCATACATGTTGTCCGGACCGGGGCCCGCATCCATCGCCACCAGCGCGACCTCGCGCCCGCCCAGTTGCGCGATGCCGGCGCTCTCGGCGTCGGCCCGGTCGATGCCGATCCCCGCGTGCAGGAAGCCGCGCGAGCCGACCTCTTCCAGCGTCGACAGGATGCCGGAAGGGCCGAGATCGAAGGCGTGGTTGTTCGACAACGACAGCACGTTGAAGCCGATGGCCTTCAACGCATCGAGCACGTCGGGGCCGGACGAGCCGAAATAGAACCCCTTAAGCGGCCAGCCCTGGTGCCGGCCGTAGATGCAGCCCTCGAAATTGGTGAAGGCGACATCGGCGCGCCGCAGGGTTTCGACCACGCGGTCGAAACCGGGCTCGGCAGCTTCCCGCACATCGTGATGGATGAGCGACTGGCCCGTCACGGCGAGGGTGAACGGCTTGGACATGACACGGTGTTCTTTCAAAGGAGGACGGCGGGGAGGAAGGCGGCGACGCCAGCAACGCATCGCCGCTCGTCCGCGGTGGGCTACTTCGGCGGCGACATGTCCATGCCGAACCACTTCTCGGTCAGGGCCTTGATGGCTCCGTCTTCATTGGCGCTCGCAATCGCCTTGTCGAAAGCGGCCTTCAACTGCGGATCGGTCTTGCGGATGCCGATGCCGGCACCAGGCCCCCACGGGCCGCCATTGAGCATGGGTCCGTAGAATTCGGCCACGTCGCCATCCTTGCTCTCAAGGAAGGTCTTCAGGACGAAGAAGTCCGCCAGCGTGCCGTCGACCCGGCCGGCAGCGACGTCCATGGTCATGTTCTCGTTGGTGTCGTAGCTGCGTATGGTCGCGACCTTGCCGAACAACTCGTTCACCACGACCTCGGAGTTGGACGACCGCAGCACGCCCAGAGTCCGCCCGCTCAGCGCGGTGCGCAGCGTGTCGATGGTCGCCTGCTTGGACGCGTCCATCTGGGTGAGGTTCAGCTTCGCCTTGGCATCGGTCGGCGGCAGGCCGAGACCCTTGCGCATCACGATCTGGTTGAAGCCCACCGCATAGGGCGTCGAGAAATCGATCGTCTTCTTCCGTTTCTCGGTGATCGACATGCCGCCCATGATGGCGTCGTACTTGCCGACCGTGAGGGCAGGAATGATGCCGTCCCAGTCCTGCGCGACGAAGGTGCAGGTCGCGCCCATGCGGCGGCACAGCTCATAGCCGAGATCGACATCGAAACCGATCAGCTTGCCGGTGGAGTCGGTGGAGTTCCAGGGCGGCGAGGAGCCCTCGGTCGCGATGGTGACTTTCATCGGTTCCTGCGCGAACGCGGGCGCCAGCCCCATCGTGGCGGCGAGGGCAAAGGGAAGGGCAAGGGCAAGCATGAGCTTTTTCATCTGTGTCTCCTCTGGAAAGGCATGCGGGGGCGTGCCGCCGAGCGCGCGGCGGTGGGTTCGGTGGATGGTGGCAGCGACGGCGTAGCCGGTCAGAGCGCCTGCCGCAGCTTCAGCAGCCACGGGCGGCGCGCCTTGTCCGGGGGCGCGCCCGAGAGATGGAGTTCGATGAGGTTGAACAGCCGCGAGGTCAGGAAGGTCAGGCCGAGATAGATCGCGCCGGCGGCGATGAAGACCTCGTAGGGCGCGAAGGTCTCCGAAACCAGCTTTCGCGCCAATCCCGTGATCTCCAGCAGCGTGACCGTGCTGGCGAGGGAGCTTGCCTTGATCATGCCGACCACTTCGTTGGCATAGGAGGGCAGCACGGTGCGGAAGGCGAGCGGGAACACGATCCGCAGGCGGATCTTGGTGGGCGACAGGCCGATTGCCTGCGCCGCCTCGACGAGGCCCGGCGGCACGGACTGGATGCCGCCCCGGAACACTTCGATCGTGTACGCCGCGCTGTTCAGCGAGAACGCCAGCAGTGCGCAATAGAACGGATCGCGGAACAGCAGCCAGAGGAAGCTTTCGCGCACGAAGGCGATCTGGCCGAGCCCGTAATAGATCAGGAACAGCTGCACCAGCAGCGGCGTGCCGCGAAAGACATAGGTATAGGCGAGTACCGGCCACGACAGCCATGGCGAGCGCGAGGCCCGCATGAAGGCCAGCGGCACGGACAGTACGAAGCCGATGAGGAGCGACAGGATGGTCAGTTCCAGAGTCAGCACGACGCCGCCCAGCAGGGTCTCGATGCTCTCGATGATGAGGGCGATATCCATGGCGTAACCCTCAATGTACCGGGGCGAGCACGCGCCGCTCGACAAGGCGGAACGTGAGCAACGAAACGCTGGTGAGCATCAGGTAGAGCGCCGACGCCGCGAGATAGAAGGTCAGCGGATCGCGCATCGACCCGGAACCGACGACCGCGACTCGCATGATGTCGGAAAGGCCGACGATCGAGATCAGCGACGTGTCCTTGAGCAGCGAAATCCAGAGATTGCAGAAGGCCGGAAGCGCGATCCGCGCCATCTGCGGCAGGATCACCAGCAGCCATGTCTGCCAGGGCGCCAAGCCGATCGACAGCGCGGCTTCGGTCTGTCCGCGTGGAATGGCCTGTATCGCGCCCCTGAAAATCTCCGTGGCGTAGGCGCCGAACACCACCGTGAGGCTGAAGACCCCCGCCCAAAGCGCACTGACCTCGACATAGGAGCCGACCAGCGCGGTGAGCGCGGCGGTGCCGCCGAAATAGACGAGGAGAATGACCAGCAGCTCCGGCACGCCGCGCACGATGGTGGTGTAGGCATCCGCGATCATCCGCAGCACCCGGAAGCGCGACAGCTTCGCCGCCGAGCCGGCAAGCCCCACCAGCATGCCAAAAGTGCCGCTGATGGCCGCCACCAGCACCGTCGTCTCCAGCCCGCGCAGGAACTGCTCCTGAAAACCGCCCATCGCCAGCATCTCCTCAACAGACCGGATCGAGAAAACGGCGCAGCCCCGCGGAGACCGGCCGCGCCAGCACCTCGTCGGGAGGCCCCTCCTCCTCGATCCTCCCGCCCTGCATGAAGGCGACGCGGCTGGACACCTCCCGGGCGAAGGAAAGCTCGTGAGTGACGAGGATCATGGTCCGCCCCTCTTCCGCGAGCGCGCGGATCGTGCGCAGCACTTCGCCGGTCAGCTCCGGGTCGAGCGAGGAGGTCGGCTCGTCGAACAGCAGTACCTCCGGCTCCATGGCGAGCGCGCGGGCAATGGCGACGCGTTGCTGCTGGCCGCCGGACAGGTGGCGGGGATAATGGTCGCGTCGCTCGATCAGCCCCACCTTGCGCAGATAGTGTTCGGCGCGCTCGGTGGCGGCCCGGCGCGTCAGTCCACGCACATGGACCGGCCCTTCCGTAACGTTCTCCAGCGCGGTCTTGTGCGGCCAGAGATTGAAGCTCTGGAACACCATGCCGAGCGACGCCCGCACGCGACGCGCCTGCCGCGCATCGCCGATGCGCGCGCCGTTCTGGCCGATCGGCCGCCGGATATCGAGCTTCTCGTCGCGGAACCAGATCTCGCCGCTATCCGGCACTTCGAGCAGGTTGAGACAGCGCAACAAGGTGCTCTTGCCCGAGCCGCTGGCACCCAGCACCGAGATGACCTCGTGCGGAAAAGCCGCGAGACTCACCCCGCGCAGCACCGGATGCGTCCCCAGCGTCTTGTGCACATTCTCGGCGCGCAGGGAGGCGGTCCCGGCCCCTTGCCCGCGAGGCGCGTGTTCCGAATGAATGTCGATCGCTGTGTGCATCTTGCGTCCGGCCCCGGGCACCGCGTTCGCTCGCCTCAGGGAGCGAGGCGGCCGGCACGAGGCCCGTGAAGCGGCCGGCGTGGTCAGAAAACAACCCTGCCTATATCGGCGTCAATTTATAAGCTGAGAATAATTTCGATAAGCGTCGCTTATCATCTACCGTCTTGTAAATGCTGGATAGGGCTAAATCTCAGCTGGTCGACCGCCGCCGTGTTGCACTTTTTGCTTAAGTCACGATTATGCCTTTCATCCTTCCACGCGAAAGCCGATAACGTGCCGGACCAGCCCAGCGCCGACGTCAAACTGCGTCAGTTGCAGATCCTGCGGGAGGTTCTGCGCACAGGATCGGCCCGCTATGCCGCGCGGCTGTTGAAGGTCAGCCAGCCGGCCGTCAGCCAGCACATTAAGCAGCTGGAGGCGACGCTTGGCTTTCCGCTGTTCTTACGCGAGAAGAACCGGCTGGTGCCAACCCATCAGGCATGGGAACTGCTCCGCGACATCGAGGTCGCCTTCGCCAGCCTCGACAAGGTCGGAAAGTCGATCGCCGCGCTGAAGGGCGAGGAACCCACGGCGGTGGGGCTCGCGGCGCCGGGCATCTTTTGCTTCGAACTGCTCCCACGCGCACTTGGCGCCCTGCGCGCGCACTATCCCGGCTGTTCGGTGCACCTGCATTCAGGCAGCTACCCGCAGACCGCCGAGCATGTCCTCAACGGGCGCGCCGATATCGGCCTCTCCCGCCTCCCGCTCGACGGAAATGTGTTCGAGTGGCGCCCGGTCGCGACCGCCCGCAACGTCTGCCTGATCTATCCCGGACATCGCTTCGAGCAGAAGGACCTGGTGGTCGCCGAGGATCTGGTCTCCGAGGCGCTTATCGACATCGATCCGCAGTTCTCGGCCCATCAGATGAACGTCAACTCGCTGCGCTACATGGGCGTCGAGCCCAACATCGCCGTGGAGTTCGACGCAACCGGGCACGATGCCGGCTTTGTGGCCGCCGGCATCGGCGTGTCCGTCACAAATGAAGTCATCGCGCGCGAATATCGCCGCTTCGGCCTGATCACGCGACCGTTCGAGCCGAGCGCGGTCTATCATTACGTCGTGTTCTGGCGGCGCGGCTATAAGCTGAACGAGCGCCAGCAGTGTCTCGCGGACGAGCTGGCGCGCAGCTTTGCTGCTCCGCCGCCGCGAACGGGGTCAACGCAACGCGCCGACCTCCCGCCCCGCCTCCTCCCGCAACAAGGCGAGGAAAGCCTCCGCCTCCCGCGAGGCGCCGCTGCGCCGGGTGAAGGCGCCGATGTGCCGGTGGAACGCCGCCTCCCCGAGCGAGAAGACCCGGACACGCTCTGACGCTGCACCGAGATCGGAATGAGGGATCAGCGCAACTCCCATGCCCTCGCTGACAAGCGCAATCATCGTATCGAGATAGTTGATCCAGATATTGTCGGCGACAACGGTGCCCGTCCGCTCCAGAAAAGCGTCGATCCGGCGACCACTGATGGTCGATCGGTCGTAGCGCAGCAGCGGCCGCCCGATCATCGCCTCGCGCCAGTCGGCGGCCTCCACCGCCGCCGGCGCGATGAGCACGAAGGGCTTCGTCAGCAAATGGTGCCACACGACGTTGCCGGGCAACTCACCGGAAGGCTGGATCATCACCGCCAAATCCAGCTCCTCGCGCTCAACCTGCCCGAGCAGGTCGTCTTCGCCGCGCATGGAGCGCAGGGTCACATTGGGGAATACCCGATGGAACGCCAGCATGCTGCGCGCGACGAGCCCACTATGCAGCGAGGCAACCGTGCCCACGCGCAAGGTGGTGCGGATTTCGGAAACCGCATGGCGCCGGCGCATCTCTGCGACCAGCGACACGACCTGATCGGCCAGCGGCACCAGATCCTGCCCCTCGGCGTTCAGCGTCGCGGAGCGGCCCGTCCGGAAGAACAGGCGATAGCCGACAAAGTCCTCCAGCCGGCGGATCTGCTCGCTGACCGCCGACTGCGTCAGCCCTATGCGCTCGCCGGCCTCGGTGAAGGTGCCGTAGCGCACGGCCGCCAGGAAGGTCTCGATTTCGCGCAGCATCTCCGCCACCTCCCATGCAGGACTATTCCGAGCATCGGAATCTGCGATGCTTAGCGACGGGATTATTCGTTTTCCGATCGCACTGCAACATGGTCTTCTTTCCCCATAACCAGAGGGAAAAACCATGTTTCATCGTATGTCCCGCCTCGCGGGAGGTCTGGTCGCGCTCGCTATGAGCCTTGGCCTGAACGCAGCCTCCGCTCAGGAATCCCGGCTCGATACCATCGTCAAGCGCGATAAGGTGATCGTCGCCGTCTCGTCCACGGCCCGACCGAACGGCTTCATCGACGAGAATGGCAAGCTGACCGGCTTCGAGGTCGAGTTCGCGCGGCTGATGGCCAAGGCGCTGCTCGGCGATCCCGACAAGATCGAGCTGATGACCACCACCGTCGATGGCCGCTTCCCCGCCGTGCTGTCCGGCAAGGCGGATTTCGGCATCTCCACCGCCACCATCTATCCCGACCGCGCGGTGCGCCTCGCCTTCACCCGGCCCTACATCGATTCCAGCACGCTGGTCGTGGTGCCCAAGGGCTCGCCGATCAAGACACTGGCGGACCTCGACAATGAGAACGTGGTGTTCGGCTCGACCAACAGCGCGGCCATGGTCGACCGCGCCAAGAAATACGCCCCGAAGGCCAAGGCCATCTTCTTCGACACCGACAGCGCGGCCGCGCTGGCGCTGAAGAGCGGCCGCTCGACCGCCTGGCAGGCGGATTCGGCGGCGGTCAATTTCTTCGTCGGGCACAATGGCGATGAGTTCGTGGTGCTCGACGGCTCGCTCGGCACCATCAACAACAACGCCATCTTCATGAAGCCCGGCGACTTCCCGCTCTGGCTGGCGCTCGACACCATCGTGCGCGAATACGTCAACGGCTCGCGCTACGGCGAATATGCGGCGCTCTACAAGACGTGGTTCGGCAAGGAGCCGCCGCCGCAGCGGCCGTTCAACCAGAACTGACGGCCCGAGCGTCCGTCCATGAATCTCGCCTTCATCCTCAACAACGCATCCCTGCTGATGGAGGGGGCGGCGATGACCGTCGCCCTTGCCATCGGCGCCCTGCTCGGCGCCACGCTCGGCGGCGGTGTGGTGGCCTACCTGCGCATGAGCCGCCATGCGCCGCTCCGCTATGTTGGCACCGGCTTCGTCGAAATCATGCGCAACACGCCCATCCTCGTGCAGATCTTCGTGCTGTATTTCGGCCTGCCGACGCTGGGCGTGCACATGTCGGCCTTCACTTCCGCCGTGCTGGCGATGTCGCTGCAGAACAGCGCCTATATCGGCGAGATCTACCGCGCGGGGCTGGTCTCGATCCATCCGCGCCAGCGGGAGGCGGCGCTGGCGCTGGGCATGATGCCCGCGATGGCGCTCAGGGTCATCCTGCTGCCGCAGGCGCTTCGCCGCGTCCTGCCGCCGCTCGGCAACCAGTTCATCATTATCATCAAGGACACCTCGGTCGCCTCGACCATCGCGGTCGCCGAACTGACCCAGGCCAGCAAGCTGCTGCTGGATCGCAGCGCCGCGCCCTACGAGACCTTCCTGACGGTGGCCCTGATCTACCTCGCCATCAGTGCGGGCGTCGCCGGCGTGCTGAAGCTCGCCGAATGGCGCTATCCGGTGAGGGCCTCGTGATGACCGCCGCCATGCTGATGTCCTCCGGGATGTACCTCGCCCAGGGCGCGCTGGTGACGATCGGCCTGTCACTGGGGATCATCGCCGTCGCCACCGTCGCCGGCATGCTGCTGGCCCTGCTCCGACTTTACAGCTGGAAGCCTCTTGGCCTCCTGGCCGCAGCCTATGGGCTGGTTGCGCGCGGCGTGCCGCTGCTGGTGCTTCTGATCGGTAGCTATTTCAGCCTGCCTTATCTGGGGCTCGACCTGCCGCTCTGGCTGGTCGTGGTGCTGGTTGGCGGCCTGTACTTCGCGGCCTATGTGGCGGAGGTGTTCCGGGCGGCACTGGCCGCGGTCCCGCGCACGCAGTGGGATGCCGGCCGGGCTCTCGGCATGCGGCGCGTCCAGCTGTTCACCATCGTGATCCTGCCGCAGGCGCGGCGCCTCAGCCTCCCGCCCTACCTGAACGTCGCTCTGGTCGCGGTGAAGAACACCTCTCTGGTGTCCGCCATCGGCGGCTGGGAACTGGTGGCTGCGGGTCGGGAAATCGGCGAGCGGACCATGGAGATACTCCCCGCCTATCTCGCCGTCGCCGCGTTCTATTTCGTGATCTGCTTCTCAATCTCGCAGATCGGGCGCCATGTCGAAAAGAAGATGCGCTATGTCTGATCTCACCTCCCCCGCCACCTCCGAGCCGCTGGTCGTCATCGGCCGGGTGGGCAAGTCGTTTGGCGCTGTCGACGTCCTCAAAGAGGTCAGCCTCACCGTCGCCGCCGGGGACGTGCTCTCGCTCATCGGCCCCAGCGGCTCGGGCAAGACGACGCTGCTGCGCTGCGTGAACTACCTGGAAACCTATGAGCGGGGCCTGATCACCATTGCCGGCGAAACCGTCGGCATCGAGCCGCTGCCCGATGGCCGGCGCCGCCGCAAGTCGGATAGGCAGATCGCCGCGCTGCGGGCGCAGGTCGGCATGGTGTTCCAGCATTACAACCTGTTCCCGCATCTGGATGTGCTGGAGAACCTCACCGTGGCGCCGTGCCGCGTCCATGGCGAGGCGCCGGGTCCGGTGCGCGAGCGGGCACTGGCGTTGCTGGAGCGTGTGGGCCTTGCCGACAAGCGTCACCGCTATCCTTCCGAGCTTTCAGGCGGCCAGCAGCAGCGTGTGGCGATCGCCCGCGCGCTCACCATGCGACCGCGCCTGCTTCTGCTCGACGAGGTGACCTCCGCCCTCGACCCGGAGCTGGTGGGCGAGGTGCTCGATGTCATCACCTCGCTGGCCGCCGACGGCATCACGATGATGATCGTGACCCATGAAATGGCGTTCGCACGCGAGGTGTCGACCTCGGTCGCCTTCATGGCGGATGGCCGGCTGATCGAAAGCGGCGCGCCCGAGGCCATTTTCGAAGCGCCGGATCACGAACGTCTGCGCAGCTTCATGCAGCGCTACCGCGCGGGGAACCGGCTGTGAGCGCGCCCTCATCCATCCGGGATTTCACCTCGATGACCACCCCCCTGCGCCCGACCTGGTGCGAAATCGATCTCGGCGCCGTCGCTCACAATGTGCGCCAGCTTCGCCACCTCATCGGGCCGGCGGTCGCGATCTATATGTGCCTGAAGGGCGACGCGAGCGGCTGCGGCGCCACGGAAGTCGCGCGGCGGGCCGAGGCTGAAGGCGTCGACGGCTTCGCCTTCGGCAACATCGACAGTGCCCTCGCCTGCCGCGCCGCCGGCGTCACGCGCCCGATCCTGCTCTATCCCACCTGCCTGCCCGACAGCGCGCCCTTGCTGGAGCAGGCAGAACTGATACCCACGCTCTCCACGCTGGAGGACGTCGCGCTCTGGGATCGCGCGGCCCGCCACCGCCTGCCGGTTTTCCTGAAGATCGACGGCGGCGGCTTCCGGGCCGGCGCCTTCCCGCATGAGGCGGCGGCGATCGCGCGCGCGATCACCGAGAGCCGTCATCTTCGTCTGGCGGGGGTCTATGGCCACCCGATGACGAGCTACGGCTTCGAGGACGAGCCCTACACACTCGCCCAGCTGGAGGCGATCCAGCGGGCGCTTGCCGCCATCGAAGCGGAGGGCATCGACGTGCCGATCCGCATGGTCTCCAGCTCGGCGATCGTCCTCGGCCACCCGGAGGCGGATCTGAACGCGGTGGATCCGGGTCGACTCGTCGTCGGCATGACGTTCCAGTCGGTCGCCGAGCGGCAGGCGAGCTGGAGGCCCGCGCTGGTGGGATTGAAGAGCCGCCTTGTCATGGTGCGCGCGCTCGCGCCGACGGATGACATCGTTCGGGCACCGTTTCTGACGCTCCGCCCGAACATGCGCCTCGGGCTCATTCCCTTCGGCTGGAGCGATGGCTTTCCGAAGTCCATGCCGCGGAACGCTACCTTGCTGATCCGCGGAAGACGGGTGCCGCTGCTCGGACCCTCGCATTCGGAATTGCTGCGCGTGGACCTGACGGATGTGCCGGACGCGCAGGTTGGCGACGAGGTGGTCCTCCTCGGCCGGTCGGGCGATGCCGCCATACCGCTTGAGGAACTGGCGGAACAGTGGCGGATGTCGACGCACGACCTCTTTCCCGCGATCGGAAAGACCCTGCCGCGCCGCTACATCGACTAACTCGACCTCTTAGAGCCCTCAGCCACAGTCCCGATGGCGTCCGGGCCGGGAAAAGATGTGCCATTGCCCTGATCGCATTCAAGCCCCCCGCACCCGTGCTTCCGCATCGGCATCGGGAGCAGTGCTCCAGGCAGTCAAGCCGGCAGCATCGTGACGCTGCAGCTGCATCAAGCGTGCAACATCCCTGCGGATGCGTCGCAGTTCCGGCCACGGGAAATGCCGCCCCTCGGCGCCCTCGGCACCGACGGCGATCAGCACGTCGAGCTTCGCAGAGAGACCGCACAAAGAGGAGGCATCCGCTGCAAAGAGCCGCGCGATCAGACGCTCTTCGTCGGCGGATGCCGCAGCCTCTTGATATCGTGTGACGGAGTAGCCGATGGCGCGATCCGCGTCGTCCCACCGCTGCTGATGTGCACGCAGCACTGCAGCGACTTCGGCGCGCTGGGTACAAAGCGACGGCAGATCGGCCGCAAGCTCATCGAACTGTCGCATTGAGCCGATGCTAACCGGCGACTACAGCAAGAACCACCTGCGGAAAACCGATCATCCGCGCAAGTTCGGACTCCAGGCGTTGCTGTTTCCGGCATAGAGCGAGCGTGCCGATGCGCGGTGCGCCACGCTTTCCATGCAATGATAGCGACATCTGTCGTGCCGCCATCACGCGGCACGGCCGCAGACGAACTGTTGATAGAAGCGCCGCCGACCGTCAGCAGGGCGGCGGAGAGAATGTCTCTCCGCGAGGGCCGGGACAGAGTCGTGCTAATCTCCGAATTAGCCATGATCGAACTGACGGCGCCTTCGCCGTCCAAGCGGGCCGACGGGGTCATCATTACGACCGAAGCCGAATAACGGGCCGTCCGCCCGAATTAATCCTTGCCTTCCGCCCAAGATCGCATAGCGTCTCACTGATGCTCAGCCCAACTCATATAGCGCCTTGAAATTGCGGGCCTATTTGTTGACTTCACCTATTCTGAAATAATACGTATCACATATATTTGAATGCTCTGCTGAAGGTATTTTTGCTTGCTCAGGGAGCCACTCCCCCGTTTCCGGGGCGGCTCAGCTTCTCCCAGATCGCCTCGGCATCGACGGCGAGATGCCTGCAATTGAGCCGAGGCCCTCCGGCGTGGCCTGAACGATCGCGGTGAAGCAGCCTGACCCGCAGCGTCGCGCCCGCCTTCGCCGCCGTCGCTCCAGGATTGCGCCGTTGCCAGCTACAGCGTCGACCGCCATTGGAGCGGCATTCGGGGCCTCTATCGAAGGACGCTGGCCGCGACGCTCCGCTTGCGCAATCCGCGGCTTCGGGCACCCTGCGGCACCGACGTGCGCGAAGGCCATCACCTGGGCGACGGCGGTGAGGGTGCTCGGCGCCCGCAAGGGCGCGGGCACCTCAACCGGCGACGGGAAATCGATGCCCTCTTCTTGCTTCGCCGGCCCTGTGGCATTCGCCTCTGTGGGACCGGACGCCTCTTCGGGGACGCATCGATGGCGGATCGGGCTCAGGAAAGCTGAATGCGATGGAGCATTCGAACATGGACAGGCTCAAGATCGCGCTGCTGCTGGTGGGGCTCGGCGGGCTTACGGGCGGGCTCATACTCCATGTCGCGGGAAGGCCGGATGTCGCGCAGATCGTCTGGTCTGCGGGCGTCGTGCCCGTCCTGGCCGCGCTGCTGGTGGAAATCGTGCGCAGCCTGTGGCGCGGCGAGGTGGGCCTCGACATCGTGGCGGCGCTGTCCATGTCCTCCGCCCTGGTGTTCGGGGAGACGCTGGCGGCGGCAGTGGTCGCCGTCATGTATTCCGGCGGCACCTTCCTCGAAAGCTTCGCTGAGGGCCGCGCCCGCCGGGAGATGCGCGATCTCCTCTCGCGCGTCCCGCGCCTGGCGACGCGATATCGCGACAACGGTCTGGTCGACGTGCCCCTCGACGATATCGTGCCCGGCGATCGTCTGCTGATCCGGCAGGGCGATGTCGTGCCGGTCGACGGCACCGTGGCCTCCGCCTCCGCCTTCCTCAACACCTCGGCCCTGACCGGAGAATCGCTACCCGTCCGCGTCAATGCAGGCAACGAGGCGATGAGCGGCTCGACCAATGCTGGCGAAGCCTTCGACCTGACGGCGTCGCGGCCAGCAAAGGACAGCACCTATGCGGGCATCGTCCGGCTGGTGGAGGAAGCCCAGCGGTCGAAGGCACCGATGTCGCGGTTGGCGGATCGGTGGTCGCTCGGCTTTCTGGCCGTCACCGTCGGGCTCGCCTTTGCCGCCTGGTGGTTCACCGGAGACCCGATACGCGCCGTCGCCGTCCTTGTCGTGGCGACGCCCTGCCCGCTGATTCTCGCCGTTCCCGTCGCCCTGGTCGCCGGCCTGTCGCGGGCGGCGCATTTCGGCGTGCTTATCAAGGGCGCGGGTGCCCTCGAAACCATGGCGAACATCCGGACGCTGATCCTGGACAAGACCGGCACGCTGACGGAAGGCCAGCCCCGGATCGTCTCGATCGACGGCCACACCGGAATGGACGGGAACGATATCCTCCGCCTGGCAGCGGCCCTCGAACAGGCCTCCAAGCACCCGATGGCGCAGGCGATCGTCGCCGCCGCCCGAACAAGGGGCCTACCCCTACCCGCGCCATCGGACGTGACGGAAGTCCCGGGCGAAGGGGTGGCCGGATATGTGGAGGGCCGCGGCGTCCTCGTCGGCGGGCATGGGTTCGTTTCGGATCGCGTGGGGCGGTCCGGGGCGGAGCATCCGGCGCTCGCGGCGGGGGCCGTGCTCGTGGCGGTCGGCATAGACGGCCAGTTGGCGGGACATCTGATCATGGCCGATCCGCTGCGCGACGGGGCGCAGGCCATGCTGTCCGGCCTGCGCGGCCAGGGCGTCGAACGCATCCTGCTGGCCACGGGGGACCGCCGTGAAGTGGCCGAGCGCGTGACGCAGGGCCTCAGCCTCGACTGCATCCGTGCGGGCCTGACCCCGGACCAGAAGGTCCTGCTGGTGCTTACCGAGCACAAGAGGGGGCCGGTGATGATGGTCGGGGACGGCGTGAATGACGCGCCTGCGCTCGCAGCGGCCGATGTGGGCGTCGCCATGGGCGCGCGCGGTGCCGCCGCTTCTGCCGAAGCCGCCGACGTGGTCCTGCTCGTCGATCGCATCGATCGACTGGGAGCCGGGATGAAGATCGCGCATGGCGCGCGCCGGATCGCACTGGAAAGCGTCGTCGCCGGCATAGGGCTGTCCGTTCTCGGCATGGTAGCGGCGGCGCTCGGTGCTCTCACGCCCGTCCAGGGAGCCCTGCTCCAGGAGGCGATCGACGTCGCCGTCATCCTCAATGCCCTCAGAGCGCTCCGCCTCGCCCCGGCGGGCACGCCGCCCTCCCCATCGCCCCCGTCATCACCCGAACCGGCCTGACAGGGGGCTCGGCCGCACGCTTGCGGAACAGGTCACTGTGCGCTGTCGGGGACGGCCCGCGGCGGCGCGCTCCCGTGACCCGGCCTAGAAGCGGTAGCTCGCGCCGAGCACCGGGCCCTGCATGCGGACATCATAAAGAAAATTGCCGTCCTCATAGTCGACCGCGAGTGCCCGATAGCCCGCGCGCAGAGCGAGGTTCTCGTTCCACTGGTAGTTCACCGTGGCGATCGCCTGCCAGGTGAACTGTGAACCGACATCAAAGCCGCCAATGTCGCCGACCAGCGTGACACTCCACGGCCCTCCCAGCTGTGCCGACAGGCGACCGACCAGCACCGGATCGACCCAGCTGGCAGTCTGGCTGTATTCGAGGCTCGGCTCGATGCTGAGCTTGTTGTTGAGATGCCAGAAGCGCAGGCCCGCGCCGGCATCGATGGAGAGTTCGGGCGTATCATAGAGCCGGTACAGCACATTGCCCTGCAGGGTCAGGCTGCGCGAGCGGACCTCGACATCCGCCGCGTAGGGGCCGGGCAGGGTGCCGCCGGGCGAGACCTGCGTGAACATCACATCCGCCAGGAAACTCCACCGGCCGGCCCGCATCTCGCCCGCCCCCATCAACCCGCCGTCGAGATCCTTCAGCACGTCATTGAAGCTGAGGTCGATGTCGGTCGACGGCAGCGGCGGAAGGGTCGAGGTCGTGCCCTTGAGCGCGCTGGCCCAGAGATAGAACGAGGCAATGAAGACCGGCGTATCGGCGGTGGCCACCGGCGCGGGTTCCGCCGGCCGCAGCGCGTCGAGGTCGGCGCCCGAGGCCGGGGCACTGGCCAGCGCGGCAAACATGGCCGCGGCGAGCAAACCGGGAAAAGCGGCGTGATGCATCAATCGTTCTCCAGCCCCATTTCGTACAGCGCGGCGCCCGGCGTCGAAAGGGGGGCCGAGAGCGTTGATTTCAGCGCAGCCGCGTAGAAGAGCGGGGGGGCCATGCTCCGGGCGAGGCTCACCACCTTGGCCTGCAGCTCCGCCACCTTGTCGGGATGTGCCGCCGACAGGTCCGTCGTCTCGGAGGGGTCGGCTTCCAGGTCGAACAGCTCGGCCTTCGGCGGCAGCACGACCTGCCAGACCAGCTTCCACTTGCCCTCGCGCACGGCCCCCTGGGTCGGCTCGACATTGTAGACCACCTCGTCGCGCCCGGACTGGCCGAGAGCAAGCGCGGGCCAGACATCCCGACCGTCCAGCGGTTTGGCCGGGTCAAGGCGTGCCCCGGCGAGCTTGGCGAGTGTCGGCAGCATGTCCACCACATGCATCATGCCGGTCGCCTCCCCCGCCTGGATGCGGCCGGGCCAGTTGGCCAAGCCGACCACGCGCGTGCCCCCTTCATAGAGAGTGCCCTTGCCTTCGCGATAAGGCGTGTTGTCTGGCGGCAGGTCGCCAGTGACGGCACCTTCGCCGGCGAACATCCGGTTGCGAGTGCCGCCATTGTCGGAATGGAACACGGTCAGCGTATCCGCGCGCATGCCGCGCATCTCCAACGCCGCCATCACCTGGCCGATCTGATTGTCCATGGCGGTGATCATGGCGGCATAGGCCCGCCGCGCGGGGTCCTGGATCGAGGCGTACATGTCGAGATAACGCTGCGGCGCCTGATAGGGCGTGTGCGGGGCCGTGAAGGCAAGATAGAGGAAGAGCGGCGTGCCGGGATCATGCCGGCCGATCAAGCGGATGGCCTCGGCACCGAACAGTTCGGTGTCGTAGCCCTCTTCCTTGACCAGATTGTTGTCGCGATACCAGTCGGTGACGCCATGCGCCTCGTGCTTGAAATGGTCGATCTCGCCGACGAGCGGGCCATAGAAGCTGTCGAAGCCCCTCTGGCGCGGCCAGTATTTGCGATCGGCATGGCCCAGATGCCATTTGCCCACCAGCGCCGTGCGGTAGCCCGCTTCCTTCAGCGCCTGCGGCAGCAGGAATTCGTCGGTCGCCAACCCGTAATCGGCGCCTGACGGAATGACCCCTGTCTGAAGGCCATAGCGCAGCGGATAACGGCCGGTCATCAGGGCCGCGCGGGTCGGCGTGCACATGGGCTGGGCGTAGAACTGGCCGAACCGCGCTCCCTCGGCCCCGAGCCGGTCGAGATTGGGGGTGCGGATGTCCGAGCCGTGGAAGCCGACATCGGCGAAACCGAGGTCGTCGGCCATGATGTAGAGAATATGCGGGCGCGGGGCGTCCGCCGCCCGCGCGTCCCGCGCCAGCAGCGAAAGGCCGGCAATTGCCGCGAGAAAACCGGCGCCGCCGGCAAGGATGTCGCGCCGGTTGGGCGAGGCCGCGGCTGAAGTGGTGAGCGTGTCTGTCATGGCGTCCTCGTCGGGAGCCCGACCCGCCGGACACAACGAAAGCCGATGTGCACCGAGGCGGTGTCCAGGGTCTGGGGTTGGCGGGCCGCCGGGCGATAACGGCGGCAATAGCTGGGCGCGCACAGATGCGATCCGCCCTTCAGCACCTTGCGCGGGGCGGCGAGGCCGGGCGCGAGGAGATCCCGGCTTTCCGCGGCGTTGCCGCCCTGCGGGTTGCGGGGAATGCAGCAGGATTTGCCGGCAGGTTCGGGGGGTCGCTGGCGATACCAGTCGGCCGTCCACTCCCAGACATTGCCGATCATGTCGAACAGGCCGAAACCATTTGGCGGGTAGGCGGTGACGGGCGAGGTACCTGCGTGGCCATCCTCCGCGAGGTTCTCCATCGGGAAACGTCCCTGCCAGGTATTGGCGCGGTGCACGCCACCGGGCGCGAGCTCGTCACCCCAGGCATAATCGGCGCCGTCCAGGCCGCCGCGGGCGGCGAATTCCCACTCCGCTTCGCTGGGAAGCGCTTTGCGGCACCAGTGCGCATAGGCCAGCGCGTCCGCGTGGCAGACCTGGACCACGGGGTGGTCCATCCGCGCCGCGATGGAACTGCCGGGCCCCTGCGGATGGCGCCAGTCCGCGCCGGGCATGAAGCGCCACCATCGCGTCCAGTCCCGCCCGTCACCCGTGTCCGCGGGAGGGACGAAGACCAGCGAACCTGGTACCAGCAGATGGGGATCGGCCTCCGGATAATCTTCCGGCCGTGGCGGGCGCTCGGCGAGCGTAACGTAGCCGGTGGCGGCGACGAAGCGGGCAAAGTCCTCGTTGGTAACGGGAGCGCGGTCGATGAAGAAGCCGTCCACCGTGACCGGGTGAGCCGGTGCTTCCTCGGGATAATGGCGATCGGAGCCCATGAGGAAGCGGCCTCCGGCGATCCAGATCATGCCATCAAGGGCGCCGGCTTCGGGATCGGCCTCAAACGCGTCCGCAGTCGTTGCACCCATGGCTCATTCGCTTCCACGCCTGTCTCAGCGGCTGACCGTCGGGGCGGCGCACCTCTGGGTCGACAGGGGAGAGGCATAGCCAGACGCCCGGGTGCTGCTCAATTGCCATTTCGCGCCAGCATCGCCTCGCGCCATCGGGCGGGCGAGTCGCCCTCCCAGCGGCGAAAGGCGCGGACGAAATGGGCCGGGTCGCGATAGCCGAGCATTCGGCCAATGGACATGACCGGGAGCGCGCGGTCGGCGAGATGGCGCCGGGCTTGCCGACGCCGCCACGCGTCCACCTGGACCTCGAAGGTCGTCCCGAGCTGCGCCAGCTGGCGCTGGAGGCTGCGCGGCGACAGGCCAAGGCACAGTGCCGAGTCGATAAGCGACAGGCGTCCCGCCATCGCGGCGGCGGCGATGATGAGGTCAAGCGTCTCGATCAGCGCGCGGTCGTCGCGCATATCCCACGCCAGCGATGAGGTTGCCCGGTCCTCCGTCGGCGGCGGCACGGTGCCGAACATGGCGTTGGGCCGGTCGAGCCAGGCCGCATCGAAGCTCACGGTGATCCCGATGCCATTGCCGAAGGAGACGCCGGCGCCGAGCGTGTCCTCATAATCGCGGGCCGGCATGCGCGCCCGGTGCGGCAGCTGAACGTGAAGGTCGCCACCGCCCTCCCCCGTGACCGCCCGCAGCGCGGCCACGACGAAGCCGGCCACGCCTTCATTGAGCACCGCGGCATGACCGGCATCGCTGTCGGCGAAGGCGTGGTGCCAGCACGCCCGTCCGTCGCTCTCGCGGAAGGCAATATGGACGCCGCCCTGCAAGGAGGGCATGTGGTGAGTATGGGCGTGGAGACATTCGCGCAGCGTCCGCCCTCCAAGCAGGGCTTGCCCGCTAGGGCCGAGGCGCAACGGATCCGCGCCGGCCGCAAGGTCGAGCCCGATACCGGGTGAGCCTGTCCGCCGCGAAAAATCTTCCAGCAGGGTGGCGATCTGCGCCCGCGCCACGCGACGGCCCGGTTCCAGATCCGCCCCTATGCCGGCCCGCTCAAGCAACGGCATCAGCGCGACGCCCTGATGATCGGCGACGTCCGGCAGCATGTGCAGCAGCGAGAGATTGACGGGGTGTCGATCCCACATCGGCGATGACGTCCAGCCCCGCAAAGACATTGATGGCAATTTCTAGCGCCATATCGTTCAGCAGACCATGCGCATCCTGTCATTTCCCGGATTGGACCACGCCGAATTCCCGGCAACGGCTCCGTACCGGTTCCCGCGCGAGGTCGATGGCCGGCGCCGCCGCAAGTCGGACCGGCAGGTCGCCGCGCTGCGGGATGACGAGCTACGGCTTCGAGGACGAGCCCTACACACTCGCCCAGCTGGAGGCGATCCAGCAGGCGCTTGCCGCCATCGAAGCGGAAGGCATCGACGTGCCGATCCGCATGGCCTCCAGCTCGGCGATCGTCCTCGGTCATCCGGAGGCGGATCTGAACGCGGTGGATCCGGGCCGGCTCGTCGTCGGCATGTCGTTCCAGTCGGTCGCCGAGCGCAGGCGAGCTGGAGGCCCGCGCTGGTGGGATTGAAGAGCCGCCTTGTCATGATGCGCGTGGACCTGACGGATCTGCCGGACGCGCAGGTTGGCGATGAGGTGGTCCTCCTCGGCCGGTCGGGCGATGCCGCCATCCCGCTTGAGGAACTGGCGGAACAGTGGCGGATGTCGACGCACGACCTGTTTCCCGCGATCGGAAAGACCCTGCCGCGACGCTACATCGACGGAACGCGACGCCGTGGACTCCACCGGAACGAGAGCGATCGGCAACGCGAGGAGCGCTGCCGATCGCCGTCATGCCGCCAAAGCCGTTCGCCGCCCCGCCCCGCTCACGCCGGGACATCGAGGCCGTAGCGCGCGGCGGGATGGGCGAGTGACAGGCGCGGCCACATCGCCATGCGCGCCGCCGCCAGCCGGTCCCATTCGCCGGCGTCGGGCAGCGAGGGAATGGTGATCGCCTCACCGAGATCGAGCCCGGCCAGCGCGCCATCCACCAGTTCGTCCACCGCCATGAACATCTCGGCCGGCAGATGGCTGAAGTCGAGGCCGGAATTGTCGAAGAACTCGGTGCGGGTCAGGCCCGGCAGCACCGCCTGTATGCGCAGCTCCGGCCGGTCCTTGAACTCGTTCTGCAGCGACTGCGTGAAGTTGAGCACATAGGCCTTGGTGGCGCTGTAGGCGCCGAGCAGGCTCTCCGGCATCAGCGCCACCACCGAGGCGATGTTGATCAGCGTGCCGCCGCCGCGCGCGGCAAAGGCGTTCACCGCCGCCACCGAAAGCTGGCTGAGCGCCACGACATTGATCTGCACCATCGCATCGATGCGCGCGACCTCGGCGCCAAGCACCGGACCTTCGGTGCCGACGCCGGCATTGTTCACCAACAGCGAGATCGCGGCATCCTCGCTCACGCGCGCGGCAAGTCGCGCGACATCGGCGGGGTTGCCGAGATCGGCCGGCAGCACCTCGACCTTGCGCCCGGTCTCGCGCACCAGCTCGGCCGCGAGTTCCTCAAGCCGCGCCTTGTTGCGCGCGACCAGCACGAGGTCGTGGCCGCGGCTGGCCAGCCGGCGCGCATAGACCTTGCCGATGCCGGACGAGGCGCCGGTGACGACGGCGGTGCCCTTGGTGGCGGTGGCATTCATGACAGTCTCCATCTCAGCGCGGGAAAGGCCGCGTCCTTCATTTTTATATTATGATCATCATAATTAAATCTCAAGTCTCGAATGAACGGTTTTTCCCGCGCCTGCGTATAAAAACGAGGCCGCTATCCGCGACGCTGGGACCCGATGACAGACGCCCCTCCCCCGACCGCCGACCGATCCGATCCGCGCCCCGCCCTCGTCTGGCTGCGCGATGATCTGCGCCTTGCCGACAATCCCGCGCTTGCCGCCGCCCTCGCCTCGGGCAGGCCGGTGCAGCTGCTCTATGTGCAGGACGAGGAGAGCTCCGGCCTGCGCCCGCTCGGCGGGGCGGCGCGCTGGTGGCTTGCCCGCGCGCTCGCCGCGCTGGAGCGCGACGTCAACGCATGCGGCGGCCGGCTGCTGCTGCACCGTGGCGCGGCGGACACGGCGCTCCCCGCCGTGGTCGAAGAGACGGGCGCGGGCGCGGTGTACTGGAACCGGCGCTATGGCGCGGGCGAGATCGCAGTCGACACAGCGATCAAGACCGGGCTGCGCGAGAGCGGCGTGGCGGTGGAGAGCTTCAGCGCCAGCCTGCTGCACGAGCCCTGGACTGTGCTGACGCAGGCGAAGACGCCCTACAAGGTTTTCACCCCGTTCTTCCGCGCCGCCGCGAGCCAGCCGGTTCGCGCGCCCCTGCCCGCCCCCGCGCTCGATGGGCGGCTCGTCCCGGCGGCGCGGGCGGCGCAAAGCGAAGCGCTCGCCGACTGGCATCTCGAACCTTCGCAGCCCGACTGGGCCGGCGGACTGCGCCAGGCCTGGCAACCGGGTGAGAGCGGGGCGCGGGCGACACTGCGCACCTTTATCGACCATGGCATCCATGGCTATGCGCAGGGGCGCGACCTGCCGGGCCGCGAAAACGTGTCTCGGCTCTCGCCGTTCCTGCGCTTCGGCAATCTCTCGCCCCATCAGGTGCTCGCGGCTGTGCGCCATGCCGAGGCGGCCGGCGAGGTCGGGGCGCGCGACGCCGCCAAGTTCATCAGCGAAATCTACTGGCGCGAGTTCTGCTACCATCTGATGTTCCACCTGCCGGACATCGCGGCGGCCAATATCGACCGGCGCTTCGATGTCGTGGAGTGGCGCGACGACCCCGAGCTGCGGAAAGCGTGGCGCAAGGGGCTCACCGGCTACCCGATCATCGACGCCGGCATGCGCCAGCTCTGGCGCACGGGCTGGATGCACAACCGGGTGCGCATGCTGGTCGCCTCGTTCCTGATCAAGCACGGCCTCACGGACTGGCGCGAGGGCGAGCGCTGGTTCTGGGACACGCTGGTCGATGCCGACCCGGCGAACAACCCGGCCGGCTGGCAATGGGTCGCCGGCTCGGGCGCGGATGCCGCACCGTGGTTCCGCATCTTCAATCCCGTCACGCAGGCCGAGAAGTTCGATCCAGAGGGCGCCTATGTCCGGGAATTCGTGCCGGAACTGGCGGGCCTGCCGGACAAATACATCCACCGACCGTGGGAGGCCGATGCCGCGACGCTGCGCGCCGCCGGGGTGGAGCTGGGCACGACCTATCCGCACCCGATCCTCGATCTGGCGGCCGGGCGAACGCGCGCGCTGGACATGCTCGGGCGCATTCGCGGGGATTGAGCGGCGCCGCAGGTTGCCGAGGCGGCATTGCCCCACTAACTTCGTGGACCTTTCGCAACGCGCAGAACCCAAGTCATCCCATGGACATCCGCAACGGCCTCGTCGAATCGATCGGCAACACGCCGCTCATCAAGCTGCAACTCGCCTCGGAACAGACCGGCTGCACCATTCTCGGCAAGGCGGAATTCCTCAATCCCGGCCAGTCGGTGAAAGATCGCGCCGCGCTGTTCATCATCAAGGACGCGGTGGCCAAGGGCCAGCTCAAGCCCGGCGGCGTCATCGTCGAGGGCACGGCCGGCAACACCGGCATCGGCCTCGCGCTGGTCGGCAACGCGCTCGGCTTCCGCTCGGTGATCGTTATTCCCGAGACGCAGAGCCAGGAAAAGAAGGACATGCTGCGCCTCGCCGGCGCCGCGCTGGTCGAGGTGCCTGCCGTCGCCTACGCCAACCCGAACAATTACGTGAAGGTCTCCGGCCGCCTCGCCGAGGCGCTGGCCAAGACCGAGCCGAACGGGGCGGTCTGGGCCAACCAGTTCGACAATGTCGCCAACCGGCAGGCGCATATCGAGACCACCGGCCCGGAGATCTGGGAGCAGACCGAGGGCGAGATCGACGGCTTCGTCAGCGCGGTCGGCACAGGCGGCACGCTGGCGGGCTGCGCCATGGCTCTTAAGGAGCGTAATGCCCGCATCAAGATCGCTCTCGCCGACCCCTTCGGCGCCGCGCTCTATTCGTACTACACCACCGGCGAGCTGAAGGCCGAGGGCTCCTCGATCACCGAGGGCATCGGCCAAGGCCGCATCACCGCCAATCTCGAAGGCGCGCCGATCGACATCGCCTACCAGATCCCTGACGCCGAGGCGGTGCAGATCGTGTTCGACCTGCTGGAACATGAGGGCCTGTGCCTCGGCGGCTCGTCCGGCATCAATGTCGCCGGCGCCATCCGCCTCGCGAAGGAACTCGGGCCGGGGCACACCATCGTCACCATTCTCTGCGATTTCGGCACGCGCTATCAGTCCAAGCTGTTCAACCCGGAATTCCTGCGCGAGAAGGGACTGCCGGTTCCCGGCTGGCTGGAGTGCAGGATCGAGCTGCCGAGCGTGCTGGTGTGATGGCCACCCATCTGCTGTTTCGCGACGACGCCTATCTGGCAGAGACCGCCGCCACGGTGACCGGCCTGACGCCGGAAGGCGGCGTGATCGTCGACCGGACCGTGTTCTACGCCACTGCCGGCGGCCAGCCGGGCGACACCGGCGTGCTGGTGCGGGCCGACGGCTCGGAGATCGCACTCGCCACCGCCGTCTATGGGCCGGACAAGGCCGAGATCATCCATGTCCCCGCCGCGCCGGGCGGCGCGCTGCCGGAGATCGGCGAACAGGTCACGCTGCGGCTGGACTGGCCGGTGCGCCACCGGCGCATGCGCATGCACACCGCGCTGCATCTGCTCTCGGTTGCCCTGCCCTATCCGGTCACCGGCGGCTCGATCGGCGAGAGCGAGAGCCGGCTCGACTTCGACATTCCCGATGCCGGGCTCGACAAGGACGAGATCACCGCCAGGGTGAACGCGATGATCGCCACCGGCGCTGACGTTACCGAGAGCTGGATCACCGACGCCGAGCTCGACGCCAATCCCGGCCTGGTCAAGACCATGTCGGTGAAGCCGCCGCGCGGAACTGGCCGGGTGCGGCTGGTAAAGATCGACGGGCTCGACCTCCAGCCCTGCGGCGGCACCCATGTGCGCAATGTCCGTGAGATCGGCGCCGTGCAGGTGACCAAGATCGAGAAGAAGGGCCAGCAGAATCGCCGCGTGCGGCTGGCTTTCGCCTGAAAGCCGCGGCTGCGTGGCCGCCAACCGGAGCAAGAGTGATGGCCTACGATACCCACTTCGTCAGCACCGAATGGCTCGCCGACCATCTCGGCGCGCCCAACCTCGTGATCGTGGACGGCTCCTGGCACATGCCGGCGACCGGCCGCAGCGGGCGGGCGGAATATCTGGAGCGGCACATTCCCGGCGCGGTGTTCTTCGACCTCGACGCCATTTCCGACACGTCGAGCCCGCTGCCGCACATGCTGCCCTCCGAGACGCTGTTCCGCGCGGCGATGGAGGCGCTCGGCATTGGTCGCACCATGAAGATCGTGGTCTATGACACCGCCGGACTGTTCTCGGCGCCGCGCGTGTGGTGGACGCTCAAGGTGTTCGGCGCCGTCGACGTGCAGATCCTCGATGGCGGCTTTCCCAAATGGCTGGAAGAGGGGCGCCCGGTCGAGGCCGGCGAGCCGGGAATTTATCCCGCGAGCTTTCCCGCCAAGCTCGACCGCGACCGCGTGGCAAGCCTCGCCGATGTCGCGAAGACCATCGCCACCGGCTCGGCGCAGATTCTCGATGCCCGCGCCGCCGAACGCTTCCGCGGCGAGGTGCCGGAGCCGCGTGCGGGGCTGCGTTCGGGCCATATTCCCGGCGCGCGCAACCTTCCGGTCTCCGAGGTGGTGAAGAATGGCCGCCTCGCCGATGCCGACACGCTGCGCGCCGCCGTCGCGGCCGCCGGCATCGACCCCAAGCAGCCGGTGATCACCAGCTGCGGCTCCGGCGTCACCGCCGCCATCCTCTGGCTGGCGCTGGACACGCTCGGCACCCCGCCCAAGGCGCTCTATGACGGCTCGTGGACGGAGTGGGGCGGCTCCGACCAGCCGATCGCCACCGGCCCGGCGGACTGACCCCACCTACCTACCCGACATGCAAAAGGCCGGTCCGCACATGCGAGCCGGCCTTTTCTGTCGATGGAAGGCGGCTCTCCCGCCCGATCTGCGGGGCGGGTTCCCCGGCAGAGTGCTCGGCGCGCGCGTCAGTGCAGGATCTGGCTGAGGAACAGCTTGGTGCGCTCGTGCTGCGGGTTGGAGAAGAACGCGTTCGGCTCGTTCATCTCGATGATCTGCCCGGCATCCATGAAGATCACGCGGTTGGCGACCTGACGCGCGAAGCCCATTTCGTGGGTCACGCACAGCATGGTCATCCCCTCCTCGGCGAGGCTCACCATGGTCTCCAGCACTTCCTTGACCATTTCCGGGTCGAGCGCCGAGGTCGGCTCGTCGAACAGCATGATCTTCGGCTTCATGCACAGTGCGCGGGCGATGGCGACGCGCTGCTGCTGACCGCCCGAGAGCTGGCCGGGATACTTGCCCGCCTGCTCGGGGATCTTCACCTTCTTGAGGAAGTGCATCGCCAGTTCCTCGGCGTCCTTCTTGGGCATCTTGCGGACCCAGATCGGCGCCAGCGTGCAGTTCTCCAGAATGGTGAGGTGCGGGAACAGGTTGAAGTGCTGGAAGCACATGCCGACCTCGCGGCGGATCTCGTCGATGCGCTTGAGATCGTTGGTCAGCTCGATGCCGTCTACCACGATCGAGCCCTGCTGGTGTTCCTCCAGCCGGTTGATGCAGCGGATCATGGTCGACTTGCCCGAACCCGACGGCCCGCAGATGACGATGCGTTCGCCGCGATGGACGCGCAGGTTGATGTCCTTCAGGACGTGGAATTCGCCGTACCATTTGTGCACGCCGACCAGCTCCACTGCGATCTCGCGCATGGGCGGGGTGTGAACGGCGGGGAGTTCGTCGCTGGCGACGATCGAATGGGGCTCGGACATGGGACTCTCCGTCGTTCAGTGTCTGTGGGAAGTGTTCAGCCGCCGCTCCACGAACAGGGAATAGCGCGACATGCCGAAGCAGAAGAGGAAATAGACGATGCCGGCAAAGGCGAAGCCGGTGTAGAGCGTCACCGGCGTCGCCCAGTTGGGGTCGGTGAAGGCGGCGCGAAGCTGGCCGAGGAAGTCGAAGATCGAGACGATCAGCACCAGCGTCGTGTCCTTGAACAGGCTGATGAAGCTGTTCACGATGCCGGGAATGACCAGGGTCAGCGCCTGCGGCAGGATGATGAGGCGCATCATCTGCCACCAGCTGAGGCCCATGGACATGGCGCCCTCATACTGGCCCTTCGGGATGGCCTGCAGGCCGCCGCGGATCACCTCGGCCATGTAGGCCGCCGAGAACAGCGCCACGCCGACCAGCGCGCGCAGCAGCCCGTCCGGGTTCACGCCCGAGGGCAGGAACAGCGGCAGCATGTAGGTCGCGAAGAACAGCACCGTGATCAGCGGCACGCCGCGCCAGAACTCGATGAAGATCACCGAGAGCAGCCGCACGATCGGCATGTGCGAGCGCCGGCCGAGCGCTAGCAGGATGCCGAGCGGCATCGAGGTGACGATGCCGGTCACCGCGATCACCAGTGTCACCAGCAGGCCGCCCCAGGAGCGGGTCTCCACCTTCTGCAGGCCGAAATCGATATCCCACGCCAGGATGATGAAGCCGAGTCCGACGAAGAACATGCCGACGCCGCGCACCGCGCTCATCGCGCTGCCGCCGAGCAGGCCGACGATGCCGCCGGCAATGGCGCAGAACAGCGCCGCCGTCAGCACATAATCCAGCCAGAAGCCGAGGTTCAGCCCGAGAACCGTGCCGGTGCCCGACAGAAACGGGATCACCCCGGCATGGCCGAGCATGAAGTTCGAGAGGTCGATATTGCCGCCGGTGAGCAGCACGAAGGCCACCACCGGGTAGACCGCGAAGAACAGGAACGAGTTCAGCCGCTTCATCGGCCAGTCCAGCACCAGCAGCGGCACCAGCAGCACCGCGCCGAGCGCGAACACGATGTCCACCCGCCAGCGCTGGTCGGCCGGGTAGAAACCGTAGATCAGCTGGGCGAACTTCGCCTTGATGAAGGGCCAGCAGGCGCCGACCTCCGGGCCGAGGCAGGCTTCGCGGTTCTGGCCCTCCCATACCGCGTCGATGAACAGGAAGCGCACCACCGGCGGCACCACCAGCACCAGGAGCGCGATGCCGAACAGCGTGAGCAGGGTGTTGACGATGCCGGAGAACAGGTTCTCCCGCATCCAGGCGACCGCGCCGATATTCCGCCTCGGCGGCGGCAGCGGGGTTTGCATCTCGCCGCGGATGAAGGTTCCGTCGTCGAAGGTCAGGCTCATCGCGCGCTCCTCACCGTTCGACCAGCGCGACGCGCTTGTTGTAGGCGTTCATGATGACGGAGGTGATGATCGAAATCAGCAGGTAGACGCCCATGGTGATCGCGATGATCTCGATCGCCTGCCCGGTCTGGTTCAGCGTGGTGCCGGCGAACACGGCCACGAGGTCGGGATAGCCGATGGCGACGGCGAGCGAGGAGTTCTTGGTGAGGTTGAGATATTGGCTGGTGAGCGGGGGAATGATCACCCGCATCGCCTGCGGGATCACCACCAGCCGCAGCGTCTGGCTGGACCGCAGCCCGAGCGAATGCGCCGCCTCGGTCTGGCCGTGGCTCACCGCCATGATGCCTGCGCGCACGTTCTCGGCGATGAACGCCGCGGTGTAGGTGGCGAGCGCGACGGTCAGCGCGATGAATTCCGGGATGATACGCACGCCGCCGGCGAAGTTGAAGCCCTTGAGCTCGGGCACCTCGAAGGTTACCGGGAAGCCGGTGAGCACCATCGCGATCAGCGGCAGGCCGACGATGAGGCCGACATTCATCCAGAAGGTCGGCAGCGGACGGCCGGTTTCCTCCAGCCGGTTCTTCGACCAGGAGGAGACGAACACCGCGAGCACGATGGCGAGACCTAACGCCCACAGCACATAGCCGCTGCCGTCGGCGAAGATCGGGCGCGGCACGATGAAGCCGCGATTGGAGAGATAGGCCTCGCCGAACAGCGAGATGCTCTGGCGCGGGTTGGGCAGCGCGCTCAGCACGGCGAGATACCAGAACAGGATCTGGAACAGCGGCGGCAGGTTGCGCAGCAGTTCGACATAGACGCTGGACAGCAGCCGGACCACGAAATTCTTGGAAAGGCGACCCACGCCGACCAGAAGCCCGATGATGGTGGCGATGAAGATGCCGACCACGGCGACCAGCAGCGTGTTCAGCACGCCCACCAGGAAGGCGCGGCCATAGGTCGAGGATTCGCTATAGGGGATCAGCGTCTGGCTGATGCCGAAACCGGCAGTGTTCTCCATGAACCCGAAGCCGGTGGCGATGTTCTGCGCCTTCAGGTTTTCCTGGGCATTCTGGATGAAGTCCCAGCCGAGCACCACGATGATGATCAGCGCCGCGAGCTGGAACAGGATGCTTCGGATCTTCGGGTCGTTGATGAAAGATGTCCGCGACCGTGTCGTGGTCGCCTGCGCAAGGTCAGCCATGGTCCCCCTCGCCTCGGTTCGAGGCTTATTCCCTCATGTGCGACGGGAAACGGTCCGGTCTTGTGCCGGCTGAGGCCCGCTTCGCGCCACGATGGAGGTCGCGCCCCCGCCGGAGGGCGGGAGCGCGACGACCGGATCAGCGGATCGGCGGGGCGTACTGGAGGCCGCCCTTCGACCACAGCGCATTGGTGCCGCGCGCCAGCTTGAGGGGGGTGTCGGGACCGACGTTACGGTCGTACATCTCGCCGTAATTGCCGACCTGCTTGACGATCTGGAACGCCCAGTCGTTACCGATGCCGAGGCCTTCGCCGAACTTGCCCTCGGTGCCGACGATGCGCTTCACTTCCGGGTTCTCGGACTTCAGCATGTCGTCGACGTTCTTGGAGGTGATGCCGAGTTCCTCGGCGTTGACCTGGGCGAACAGCGCCCACTTCACGATGTCGAACCACTGGTCGTCGCCATGGCGCACGACCGGGCCGAGCGGCTCCTTGGAGATGATCTCGGACAGGACGATGTGATCGTCCGGGTTCGTCAGTTTGAGGCGTTCAGCCGCGAGGCCCGAACGGTCCGTGGTGTAGACGTCGCAGCGGCCGGAATCATAGGCCTTGATGGTCTCGTCGGCGGTCGCGAACGCGATCACTTCGTATTCCATCTTGTTGGCGCGGAAGAAGTCCGCGACGTTCTGCTCGGTCGTGGTGCCGGTCTGGGTGCAGACCGAGGCGCCGGAGAGCTCAAGCGCCGAGTTCACGTTCTTGTCCTTGCGGATCAGGAAGCCCTGGCCGTCATAATAGGTGACGCCGGTGAAGTTCAGGCCGAGCGAGGTGTCGCGCGAGATGGTCCAGGTGGTGTTGCGCGACAGGATGTCGATGTCGCCGGACTGCAGCGCGGTGAAGCGGTCCTTGGCGGAGAGCGGGGTGAACTTCACCTTGGTGGCATCGCCGAGCACGGCAGCGGCCACGGCGCGGCAGAAATCCACATCGAGGCCGGTCCACTCGCCCTTGTCGTTGGGGTTCGAGAAGCCGGGCAGGCCCTGGCTGACGCCGCACTGGACGAAGCCCTTGGCCTTGACCTGATCGAGCGTGGCCGCCTGTGCGCCGAAGGCACTGAGGCCGAAGGCGCCGGCGAGGGCAAATGTGGAAAGGAGGCGTTTCATGTTAGCTGCCTTCGTTCATTCGGTTTTGATTGGTCGCCCCGTTCGCGCGGCGCGAACGGCACGGGTGGAAAAGCAAGGCAATAAGCATGCCGCTTGGACAATTCGTCGAGTGGCAGAACATGCTTCCTTCGTCTGACGCACAGCCTGCGGCATGTGTAGACCCGCCTCGCCAGACCTAACGTCATCAGAACGCCCTATTCATGTACGGTCAAGCGCTTGACGGCGCGCCGGGTGACGCGGCCAATGGCGACGATATGGCATGACTCGGCATGGTGCGGTGATGGCAGGACAACCTAAGAACGGCGAAAATCACGCTTTTGCGGTGGAGACACGGATCGTCAATGGCGGACGCGATCCGCAACGCTTTGACGGCTTCGTGAACACGCCCATCGTGCGCGGCTCCACCGTTCTCTCGCCCACCGTCGCCGATCTCGAAGCCCATACCGGGCGCTACAGCTATGGCCGGCGCGGCAATCCCTCCGTGGAGGCGCTGGAGCAGGCGCTGACCGACCTCGAAGGCGGCGCCGGCGTGGTGCTGACCCCCTCGGGGCTGTCGGCGATCAGCGTCGCGCTGCTCTCGGTGCTGGAAGCCGGCGATCATCTCCTGATGGTCGACACCGCCTATCAGCCCACACGCCGGGTGTGCGACGCTGTGCTCCGACGCTACGGCATCGAGACCAGCTATTACGATCCGCTGGCCGGCGCCGGCATTGAGGCGCTGATCCGGCCCAACACCCGCGCCATCTTCATGGAATCGCCGGGCTCGCAGTCCTTCGAGATGCAGGACGTGCCGGCCATCGTCGAGGTCGCCCGCCGCCACTCCCTCACCACGCTGATCGACAACACCTGGGCGACGCCGCTGTTCTTCCGGCCCCACGATGCCGGTGTCGATGTCGCGATCCAGGCCGGCACCAAATATCTCGGCGGCCATTCCGACCTCAACATCGGTACGGTCTCGGCCACCGATCCGGTGTTCCGCAAGATCAAGCTCACCCATGGCGATCTCGGCATCACGGTGGCGCCGGAAGACGCGTTCCTCGCCACGCGCGGCCTGCGCACCATGGCGGTGCGCCTCGCCCATCACCAGACCGCCGCGCTGAAGGTGGCGCAGTGGCTGGCGGCGCGCCCCGAAGTGCTGCGCGTGATGCATCCCGCGCTGGAGGACGATCCCGGCCACGCGATCTGGCGCCGGGACTTCTCAGGATCGTCCGGCCTGTTCAGCATCATCCTCAAGCCGGTGCCGAAGGCGGCGGTGGATGCCTTCCTCGACAGCCTCCGGCTGTTCGGGCTCGGCTATAGCTGGGGCGGGTTTGAGAGCCTTGCCATCCCCTTCGACTGCTCGACCTACCGCACCGCCACGCGCTGGCAGCCGGGCGGCCCGGCGGTCCGGCTGCATATCGGGCTGGAGAATGTCGACGACCTGATCGACGACCTCGCCCAGGGGCTGGAGCATCTGGCGCGCGTCGCCGCCGGCTAATTCGCCCGGCGATACAGCGAGATGCGCACCCGGCGGCCTTCATTGTAGTCGAAGCCGGGAATGTCGGCTCCGCGCTCCACCCGCAGCCCCAGCGCCTCGGCGCGGCGCACGAAGCGCATTTCCTGCCGGCGCTCCACGAACACCGCCCGGCAGCCGCCCTCCTGAAGGAAGTCGGCCGCCGCCGCCCCGTCGAGGAAGCGCACCGGCCCCGGCGCCAGCAGCATCAGGCTCGGCTCGTTGAAGCCGGCGCTGCCGATCGCGATCGGCTGCCCCTGCCGCGCGCAGGTTTCCGCGCTCGCCGCCTCGGCAAGGCGCGGCGAGACCCAGATGCTCTGCAGGTTCGGCACGATGAGTTGCATCACCCCGAAGCCCGAGACCAGCATGCCCGCCACCGCGAGCAGCGTGGCCTTCTCGATGCCGTAATCGCGCACCGAGCCGGCGGCGATCACCAGAGCGAAGAAGCCGAGCAGCAGCAGCGGCCAGGCCAGCACGCTGGTGGTGCGGTCGAAGATCGCCAGCCCGAGCAGCGCCAGCACCGCGATCAGCGCGCCGATCACCGGCCACAGCCACAGCAGTCGCACCAACCGCATATTTGCAAGCACCAGCGCCCCGCGTTCGACCGCCAGCGCGATCAGGATCGCGATCGCCGGGAAGGTCGGAAGCACGAGGACGGGGATCTTGGTCGGGTAGAGTTCGAGAATCAGCCAGACCGGCAGCACGAAGGCGAGAAGGCAGCGCACCGCGCGCAGCCGCCGTGCCTTCCAGATGATCGTTCCGGCCAGTGCCGCCAGCGGCGCCGCCGGCCAGAACAGTCCCCAGAACATCAACAGATAGCCGCCGGGCCAGGCGGTGAATCCCGGGAAGAACGGCGCGACGCGGCCGGTCAGGATGCGCTGGGCGGTCTCGGCGGCGCTATCCGTCCCGGTCCAGCGCCGCAGCGCGAACCAGATCACCGCCAGCACGAGGCACACCGCCAGTCCCTGAAGCGGCGCGAGCGGGCGCAGCAGCTTGAAGGAGCGGTCGGCCGCCGCCAGCGCGACGAGCGGCGCGGCGATATAAAGCGGCGCCAGCGCCCCCTTGGACATCAGCGCCACGATGAGCCCGCCCCAGAAGATGGTCGCCAGCGGGCGATCGATCGCGGCCGGCAGCGGCGGGCGGCCGACATTCTCGCCGCCGGGGCCGACATAGACCCGGGCGAAGGCCCCCATCATCGCCGCCACCGCCGCGACCAGCATCGCATCCGGCACGGCGAGCCGGGCCGCGACGCCGATGGCGGCGCTGGAGGCGAGCAGCGTCGCCGCCAGCAGAGCGGCACGGCGGCGCACGAAGGCAAGTGCTGCCCAGAATGTAAGCAGAACCGCACCGATCCCGGCGGCCAGCGAGGGAAGCCGATACAGCGCGATGGCATGGACGGCGCTTTCGCCGGCCACCGCCTCGCCGATCGCGACCACGCCCGCCTGCAGCCAGTAGAAGCCGAACGGGCGGGTGTGGCGCGCCTCGATGCCAAGGCGCGTCTCGGTGAGGCCACCACCCTCGACCATCTGCCGGGAGATCTGCGCGGTGCGGGCTTCGTCGCGATCCACGACGGGAATCGCGAACAGGCCCGGCAGGAAGGCGATGAGCGACAGGCCGACGAGGAACAGGCAGGCCCGCAGGTTGCTCTGCGAACAGGCATCAAACAAGGCAAGGATGCGGTCGGCCGCCCGCAGCCGGCCGGGCGCGGCGAGCGGCGAGACCCGCCTGTTATGCGTACCTGTTCGCGAGATCATGCGGCCGCCCTTTCGAAAGCGGGCGGAACATACCAGATGCGACGCGCGCGAAAAGCGCGACGCGCGCATAAGCCGGCCGTGAAGCTGCGCTATTCGGCCACCTGCTGCACCGGCCCGCGACCCGTGGCGCGCTCCGCGCTCCAGTTGCGGATGAAGCCGGGCACCCGCGAGGCCGGCATGGCCTGCGAATAGAGATAGCCCTGGCCGTGGTCGCAGCCGTTGTCGCGCAGATAGGCTGCCTGCGCCTCGTTCTCGACGCCTTCGGCCACGGTCTGGATGCCGAGGCTGCGCCCGAGATGGATCACCGCGCGCACGATGGCGGCGTCGTCGATGTCGTGCTCGATGTCGTGGACGAAGGAACGGTCGATCTTGATGCGGTCGACCGGGAATTGCTTGAGGTGGGTCAGCGAGGCGTAGCCGGTGCCGAAATCATCCAGATCGATGCGCACCCCGGCGGCATTCAGGGCGCGCAGGCTCTGGCGCACCACCTCGTTGCCGCGGCCGAGGAATACGGTCTCGGTGACCTCGACGGTCAGGCGTTCGGGCGGCAGGCCGGCGGCGTCGAGCGCGGAAAGCACACGCTCGGGCAGCTCGCCGCGCGCGAACTCCGCTGAGCTCACATTGATGGCGACATGGCCGAAATCGCAGCCCGAAGCCTCCCATGCCCTCATATCGCGCATGACGACTTCGAGGAGCCGCTCGCCCATCAGCAGCGCCAGGTGGGGATCCTCGAACGCCTGCCCGAACTCCTGCGGCCCGAGCAGCCCCTTCCTTGGATGGCGCCAGCGCAGCAGCGCCTCGAATCCGACAATGGCGCCGGTCGAAAGCGAGACCTTCGGCTGATAATAGGGCGTGAACTCGCCCCTCTGCAGGGCGAGCCGCACGCGCTCGGCGAGCTGGACGCGGTTCTCGGTCGCCTGCTGCATGCGCGAATTGTATTCCACCGCGACCCCGCGGCCGGATGACTTCGCGCGGTACAGCGCGATATCGGCGTTCTTCAGCAGCGTGGACGGATCGGTGCCATGATCGGGAGAGATGGCGACGCCGATACTGCTGCGGCAGGACAGCGAGGTGCGGCGATAGACGAAGGTCTTGTTCAGCACCGCCAGCACGCGCTGCGCCACCAGAAGCCCGTCCGTCGGATTCTCGATCCGTGACAGCAGCACGATGAACTCGTCGCCGCCGAGCCGGGCCACGACATCGACCTCGCTGACGCTGCAGCTCAGCCGTCCGGCGGCCTCGATCAGCAGGGCATCGCCGGCATCGTGGCCGAGCGTGTCGTTGACGTCCTTGAACTGGTCGATGTCGATCAGCAGCACGCCGACATGCTTGCCCGAACGCCTGGCCCGGCGCAGGGCCGCTTCCAGCTTCTCACGCATCAGCCCGCGATTGGGCAGGCCGGTCAGGGCGTCATGGTTGGCCATGCGCCACATGCGCTGCTCGGATTCCTTCTGCTCGGTCACGTCCTGGAGGATGCCGAAGGCGCGCACCACCTTGTCGTCCTCGACCTCGACCTCGCAGGTCTTGCGCACGATGCGATGGCGTCCCTGCGCATCGACGAAGGGCAGCTCCAGCTCGAACGGCTCGCGGGTGCGCAGCGCGTGCTCAAGCTTGCGCTGGAACTGGTGGCGCGCCTCGACCGGAAAATGCGAGAGCGCGATGTCGGCGGAAGGCTCGCGGCCCGGCGTCAGGCCGTAGATGCTGAACATACCGTCCGACCAGGTGAGCCGATTGTTGGCGATGTCGAACTCCCAGCCGCCGACCCGCGCCAGCCGTTCGGTCTGCGCCAGCAGGGTCTGGCGCCGCCACAACTCCCGGCTCTGAATCTCCAGCAGGTTCTGGCTCGTGCGCCGGTGCTCCAGCTCGCGCTTGGTGCGCCGCGTCGCTTCATGAAAGCGGAACTGGTCGGTGACAATCTGGGCGAGACGGCCGACCAGCTCCACCTCGGCGGCGGAAAGCTGGCGCGGCTCGGGGCCGAAGATACAGAGCGAGCCGATATTGAGGCCGGCGCGCAGCGCGATCGGGGCGCCGACATAGAACCGTATATGGGGCTCGCCGGTGACATAGATGTTGTCGCGAAAGCGCGGGTCCTTCGAGGCGTCCGGCACCACCAGCACGTCCGGCGACATGATGGTCCAGGCGCTGAATGAATGCTCGCGCGAGGTGCCGTCGGCATCCCAGCCGGACTTGGCCTTGAAGAGCTGCCGCTCGCGGTCGACGAGGCCGATGCAGGCCGTCGGCACGTTCAGCACCATGCGGCTGAGCAGGCACACGCCTTCCAGCGCCACCGAGGGGCCGGAATCCATAATCTCAAGGGCATGCAGTTCGGCAAGCCGCTCGGCTTCATTCTCCGGTACCGGATATGCCATCGATGACCCGCTGAGACTGCTGGATGAGCAAACTACCGCAATCCTGCACGCGACGGGGTCGGAAAACTACGAATATTGCCACATTCCGGCAAAATGATCGTCAAGAATGGCGCGGCGAATGGCTTGCGGCGCCGCTTCAGCCCGTCGCCAGCGCGTCGGCCGCCATTTCCTGCGCCACCGGCGCCAGCCCGCCCACCTCCACGATGAACCGCGCGACCTCGGCGACGCCCTTGCCCGCCCGCACATTGGCGAAAATATAGGGCCGCGCGCCGCGCATGCGCCGGGAATCCCGGTCCATCACCTCAAGCGAGGCGCCGACATAAGGCGCGAGGTCGATCTTGTTGATCACCAGAAGGTCGGAGCGGGTGATGCCTGGCCCGCCCTTGCGCGGGATCTTCTCGCCCGCCGAGACGTCGATGACGTAAATGGTGAGATCGGCCAGCTCCGGCGAGAAGGTAGCCGCGAGGTTGTCGCCGCCGGATTCGATCAGGATCAGGTCCATCTGCGGAAAGCGCCCCCGCATTTCGGCGATGGCGGCGAGGTTCGCCGAGGCGTCTTCGCGGATCGCGGTATGCGGGCAGCCGCCGGTCTCCACGCCCATGATGCGCTCGGCCGGCAGCGCGCCCGCGCGGGTGAGGATTTCCGCGTCTTCCTTGGTGTAGATGTCGTTGGTGATGGCGCACAGGTCGTAATGGTCGCGGAAGAGACGGCACAGCGCCTCCATCAGCGCGGTCTTGCCGGAGCCGACGGGGCCGCCGATGCCGACGCGGAGCGGGCCTGTGTTTGCCATGGCGTGACGACCTTTCTTTTGGATCAGCTGCGGAACAGGCGCGTGTACTGGGTTTCGTGGCGCATCGAGGCGATGTCGGAGCGCAGCGCCGCGCCGCCGAGCCGCTCCAGCGGGACCTGCGCCGCCGCGACCGCGACCTCGCGCAGGCTCGGCGCGCAGCCGGCGAGCACGCGATTGCCGTCGGTCTGGCCCAGCGGCACAAGGCGCACCGCCGCCGACACCAGATTGGCGCACACGGCGGTAAGGAAGGCGGTCAGCGTCGGGGCAAGCGGCAGGCCATGGGCGGCCGCCGCCGCGCCGACGGCCACCGGATAGGCATAGCGCCCGTCCCAGGCGGCGCAGGCCCGCTCCAGCACCGGGGTCGGCCAGGCGGTGCGGGTGGCGGTGAGGAAGGCGTCGCCCTGGTTGAGCGTCTCCATCTGCCGCTCGCGCGAGGGCGCGAACGCCGCGCCGAGTTCGGCGACCTCCGCGAAATCCGCGTCACAGCCCGCCGCGACCGCGCGCCAGGCATGGGCGAGCAGCACGGCATCGGCGAACGGGCCGCCATGGTGCAGCAGGTCCTCGATCCAGCCATGGAGCGAGGCGGCATCGGTGATATCGCCGGTCTCCACCGCCCATTCGAGTCCATGGGAATAGGCGAAGGCGCCGACCGGATAGGCCGGCGACAGCCAGACGAGCAACGGCACGAGGTCGACGGCGGCCGGGAACGCAGCGTCCCGGCCCGTCGCCCCAGCCTTACTTATGGCCGTGATGGTGGTGATGGCCGTGCCCGTGGTGGTGGTCGTGGGAATGATCGTGATGGGCGTGATCGTGATGATCATGGCCGCAGCCGCAGGCGTCGCCGTGCGCGTGATGGCCGTGCTCGTGCTTGGTCTCGCTGACATGCAGCACGTCGCGCGCCGGCGCGGCCTGATGGGTGTGGTCGTGCCCGTGATCGTCGCTCACATGGTGATGATGGTGCTGGCCGTGATGGTCATGCCCGCAGCCGCACGCCTCATCATGTTCGTGATGCTCGTGACCCTTGTGTTCATGACCCTTGTGTTCATGGCCGTGATGTTCATGAGCATGGTGGTCGTGAGCATGATGCGCGTGATCGTGGTGATCATGTCCGCAGCCGCAGGCCTCGCCATGCTCGTGCCCGTGATGCTCGTGCCCATGGTGCTCGTGCCCATGGTGCTCGTGCCCGTGCGCCTCGGCGGCCTCGTAGGCGCCGCCTTCCGGCTCGAACGAGGCTTCCACCACATTCACCTGCGCGCCGAGGCCGCGCGCCATCTCCTCCAGCACGCTGTCGCGGGCGATGCGGATGCGGTCGGCCAGCAGTTCGGCCGGCACATGGCGGTTGCCCAGATGCCAGGCGAGGCGCGCGAGGTGGTGGGCGTCCTTCGCCACGATCTCGGCCACCGGCTCCTCGGCCGCGACCACCGCGACGGTGCGCCCATCGTCGAGCAGCAGGCCGTCGCCGTCCTTCAGCCGGGTGGCTTCCGCGAAATCGAGCAGGAACACCACGTCGCCCTCCCCGCGCATGGCGATGCGGCGGCGATGGCGGCCGTCATGGGGCAGCACCACCTTGTCGGCGGCGGCGCTCGTGTCCCAGGTGCCGGCGGGCAGCAGCGTGCGGGCGTGGATCATGGCGGTCTCCTTCGAGCGAAGCTCTGTCTGGAACCGACAATTAGAACAGGAAGTAGCGCTGCGCCATGGGCAGCTCGCTCGCCGGCGCGCAGGTCAGCAATTCGCCATCCGCGCGCACTTCATAGGTTTCCGGGTCGATTTCGATATTCGGCGTCGCGTCATTGTGAATCATCGATGCCTTGCCGATGCCGCCGCGCACATTGTCGACCGCGACGAAGCGCTTCTCCAGCCCGAGCCGCGCGCCCACGCCCCGCTCCACCGCCGCCTTGGAGGTGAAGGTGAGGCAGGTCGCGGTGCGCGCCTTGCCGAAGGCACCGAACATCTCGCGGTAATGCACCGGCTGCGGGGTCGGGATCGAGGCGTTGGGGTCGCCCATCTGCGCGGCGACGATCGCCCCGCCCTTCACCACCATGTCCGGCTTGGTGCCGAAGAAGGCCGGCGACCAGATGACGAGATCGGCCAGCTTGCCCGGCTCCACCGAACCGATATGGCGCGAGACGCCATGCGCGATCGCCGGGTTGATGGTGTATTTCGCGACATAGCGCCGGGCGCGGAAATTGTCGTTGCGCTCGCTGTCGCCCGGCAGCGGGCCGCGCTGAAGCTTCATCTTGTGCGCGGTCTGCCACGTGCGGGTGACCACCTCGCCGAGCCGGCCCATCGCCTGGCTGTCCGAGCTCATCATCGAGAGCGCGCCGATGTCGTGCAGGATGTCCTCGGCCGCGATGGTCTCCTTGCGGATGCGGCTTTCGGCGAAGGCGAGATCCTCGGCGATCGAAGGGTGGAGATGGTGGCACACCATGAGCATGTCGAGATGCTCGTCGAGCGTGTTCACCGTGAACGGCCGGGTCGGATTGGTGGAGGACGGCAGCACATTGGGCAGGCCGGCGACCTTCATGATGTCCGGCGCATGGCCGCCGCCCGCGCCCTCGGTGTGGAAGGCATGGATGGTGCGGCCCTTGAAGGCGGCCACCGTGTCCTCGACAAAGCCGCTCTCGTTCAGCGTGTCGGTGTGGATCATCACCTGGATGTCATACTCGTCCGCCACCGAGAGGCAGCAGTCGATCGCCGCCGGGGTGGTGCCCCAGTCCTCGTGAAGCTTGAGCGCGCAGGCACCGGCCTCGATCTGCTCGGCGAGCGAGCCCGGCAGCGAGGCATTGCCCTTGCCGGCCAGCGCGAGATTGACCGGGAAACTGTCAAAGGCGCGCAGCATCATCTCGATGTGCCACGGGCCGGGGGTGCAGGTGGTGGCGTTGGTGCCGGTCGCAGGTCCGGTACCGCCGCCGAGCATGGTGGTGACCCCGCTCATCAGCGCGTGCTCGATCTGCTGCGGGCAGATGAAGTGGATGTGGCTGTCGAAGCCGCCGGCGGTAACGATCTTGCCCTCGCCCGAAATCACCTCGGTGCCGGGGCCGATCACGATGTCGACGCCGGGCTGGATATCCGGGTTGCCGGCCTTGCCGATGGCATGGATGCGCCCGTCGCGCAGGCCGATATCGGCCTTCACCACGCCCCAGTGGTCGAGGATCACCGCATTGGTGATGACCGTATCAACGGTGCCCTGCGCGCGGGTCATCTGCGCCTGGCCCATGCCGTCGCGGATGGTCTTGCCGCCGCCGAACTTCACCTCCTCGCCATAGGTGGTGAAGTCCTTCTCGACCTCGATGATCAGCGAGGTGTCGGCGAGGCGAATGCGGTCACCCGTGGTCGGCCCGAACATCTCGGAATAGACGGCGCGGGAAATCTTGATGGCCATGGAGACGTATCCGGTCAGACGGGAAGCGGGAGGGCGCGGGAAGCGGGAGCGACGGCGATCACAGACGGCCCATGACCGCCTGCCGGAAGCCGTAGACCTCCTTCTTGCCGACGAGGTTCACCAGCATCACCTCGCGCGACTGGCCGGGCTCGAAGCGCACGGCAGTACCGGAGGGGATGGCGAGCCGCATGCCGCGCGCCTTCTCCCGGTCGAAATCGAGCGCGGGATTGGTCTCGAAGAAATGGTAGTGGCTGCCGACCTGGATCGGGCGGTCGCCGGTGTTCGACACGGTGAGCGAGATGAATTCGCGCCCGGCGAGCAGCTCGATATCGCCCTCCTCGAACAGGATTTCGCCCGGCGCGCCCTCATGCCCCAGTCCGCCGCGGATCGGCTCGTGGACCGTGACCAGCTTGGTGCCATCCGGGAAGGTGGCTTCCACCTGCACGTCATGGATCATCTCGGCGACGCCGGGCATCACCTGATCGGCGGTGAGCACGGTGGCGCCCAGCGTCATCAGTTCGGTGACGCTCTTGCCGTCGCGCGCGCCTTCCACCACGACATCGGTGATCAGCGCCACCGCCTCGGGGAAGTTGAGCTTCACGCCGCGCTCCAGTCGGCGGCGGGCCACCATGGCCGCCATGGCGACCAGCAGCTTGTCCTTCTCGCGCGGGCTTAGATTCATCGGCGTTTCTCCGGCTCAACTCAGGCACAGGCGGCTAGGGAAGCATGGTTGTCGCGAGGACGCCACGCACCCCCCCTGCAAATCCCAATGCTTTCGCCAGTCGTGCGGCAGACGCGGCGGAAAGCGGGATCGCGGGCGGCGCGGCCATGCATCAGGAGTGCCAGATGCGCGGCGCCTCGGTGACGCCGAGTTCGGGAATGATACGCCGGATGGCGCGCTCGATCCCCGCGCCGTCGCGCGCCAGCAGGCGCACGGAAAGCATGCCGTTCCAGGCGCTGGCGCCGGCCTCCAGCCCCTCGGGCAGTCCGTCCGCCATCTCCTCGCCGATGCCGAGCGCGGCGCGCACGCGCTCCAGCCGGCTCTCCGCCTCGGGCGCGATGAGGAGAATGGTGGCAAGCCCCGCCCAGTTCCGCGCCACGGCGCGGCGTCCGAGCGCCGCGGAAATATCGCCGGAAAGATCGAGCCCGTCGGCATAGATCAGCCGGCCGTCGCGACGCACCCGCCAGCCGTCGAACAGGCTGCCGGCGCGCAGCGTTTCGCCGGAAGCGGTGCGCCCCAGCACCAGCGGCTCGATCATCAGCAGCCGGCCGCTGCCGGCGACCTCCGCCGTGATGGAGCGCTCGACGCGGGCGCGGTCGAACAGGATGGTGGCCTGCGGCATCCAGTCGAGGCAGGCGCCCTTCCCGACCTTCAGCTCCACGTTGAGCCGGGTGAGCGCGCCGTCGGAACGGTAGATCTTCTCCGCCGCCTGGGTGGTGAGCACGAGATGGGCACCGTCGCGGGCATGGGCCGAAACATGAGAACTGTCGCCACCGGCAAAGCCGCCGCCGGTGTTCAGCAGTACGCCTTCCAGCGCCGCGCCGCGCCGGCCGGAGAGCGGGAAGCGCACGCGGCTCGGCCCCGCCTCCTCCACCGCGCCGCGCACGGTGCGCCCGCCGGCGGCGAGCGCCTCCACGAACAGCCGCCCTTTCGCGCGCAGCTCGACGGGAATGGTCGAGCGGGGCGAAGCGTCAGACGGCAATTCGGTTGCGTACATCCGGGTCCTCAAGGGCGGCGCCATCGCCCGACATCACCACCGCGCCGCGCTCCATCACGATGAAATGGTCCGCGAGCTCCTTGGCGAAGTCGAAATACTGCTCGACCAGCACGATGGCCATATCGCCCTTGCTCCGCAAGTAGCGGATGGCGTTGCCGATGTCCTTGATGATCGAGGGCTGGATGCCCTCGGTCGGCTCGTCGAGCACCAGCACCTTCGGGCGCATGGTCAGCGCGCGGCCGATGGCGAGCTGCTGCTGCTGGCCGCCGGACAGGTCGCCGCCGCGCCGCCGCATCATCGAATCCAGCACCGGAAACAGCGAAAACACGTCGTCAGGTATCGAACGGTCGGCGCGCTTGAGCGGTGCAAAGCCGGTTTCGAGATTTTCCGCCACGGTGAGCAGCGGGAAGATCTCGCGGCCCTGCGGCACGAAGGCGATGCCGCGCCGCGCCCGGTCGGCCGGCGCAAGCCGCGTGATGTCCTCGCCGTTGAAGCGGATCGCGCCCGAGGCGACCGGCGCCTGCCCGACGATGGCGCGCATCAGGCTGGTCTTGCCCACGCCGTTGCGCCCCAGCACGCAGGTGACCTTGCCCGGCTCGGCGACCACTGAAACCCCGCGCAGGGCCTGCGCCGCGCCGTAGAAGAGGTTGACGTCCTGAACTTCCAGCATGCCGCTCAACGCCCCAGATAGACTTCGATGACGCGCTCATTGGCGCTCACCTGATCGAGCGTGCCTTCCGCCAGCACGGAACCTTCGTGAAGGCACATCACCCGCACGCCGAGGTCGCGCACGAAAGTCATGTCATGCTCGACCACCACGACCGAATGGCCGTTGGCATTGATCTCGCGAAGCAATTCGGCGGTCTGCGCGGTCTCGGCGTCGGTCATGCCGGCGACCGGCTCGTCGACCAGCAGGAGCTTGGGGTCCTGCGCCAGCAGCATGCCGATCTCCAGCCACTGCTTCTGCCCATGCGAGAGCGCCCCGCCGAGGCGGCCGCGATGCTCGGTCAGCTTGATAGTCTCGAAAATCTCGTCGATGCGGTCGCGCTGCTCGGCGGTCTCCTTGCGGAAGATGTTCGGCAGCGCCGAACGCTGGCCCTTCAGCGCGAGCCGCAGATTGTCGAGCACGGTGTGGCTCTCGAACACGGTCGGCTTCTGGAACTTGCGGCCGATGCCGAGCGTGCAGATCTGCGTCTCGTCGAGCTTGGTGAGGTCGACCGTTCCGCCGGCGAAGAACACGTCGCCCCTGTCGGGCCGGGTCTTGCCGGTGATGCAGTCCATCATCGTGGTCTTGCCGGCGCCGTTCGGGCCGATGATCGCGCGCATCTCGCCCGGATCGACGGTGAAGGACAGCGAATTCAGCGCGCGAAAACCGTCGAAGGTGACGGTGACGCCGTCGAGATAAAGCAGCGCCTCGGTCAGGTCCTTCTTGGCGATGGCGTCGACCGGCGCGGCTTCGGGTTCCAGCATGTCGGCAGTGCTCATGGTCGCCTCCTTCACTCCGCGGCCGTGGGTGCGGCGAGCGGCGGGGCCGCCTCATCCGGCGGGGGCCGACGCTTCTCGCGCCACTCGTAGAAGGTGCCGACGATGCCCTTGGGCAGGAACAGCGTGACCGCCACGAACAGGCCGCCCAGCATGAACAGCCAGTAGGGCGCCAGCAGGCCGGAGGTGAAATAGGTCTTGGCATAGTTCACCAGCACCGCGCCGAGCGCGGCGCCCACCAGCGTGCCACGCCCACCCACAGCCACCCAGACGATGATCTCGATCGAGTTGGCCGGCGAGAATTCGGAGGGGTTGATGATGCCGACCTGCGGCACGTAGAGCGCGCCGGCAATGCCCGCCAGCATGGCCGAGACCACGAAGGCGACCAGCTTGTAGTTCTCCGCGCGGTAGCCGGTGAAGCGCACGCGTGTCTCGGCGTCGCGGATCGCGACCAGCACCTTGCCGAAATGCGAGCGCACCAGGAAGCGGCACAGCACATAGCCGCCCGCCAGCGCCAGCGCGGAAAGGGCGAACAGCGTGGCGCGGGTGCCGTCGGACTGGATGTTGAAGCCGAGAATGTCCTTGAAGTCGGTCAGGCCGTTATTGCCGCCGAAGCCCATGTCGTTGCGGAAGAACGCCAGCAGCAGGGCGAAGGTCATGGCCTGGGTGATGATCGACAGATAGACGCCGGTGACGCGCGAGCGGAAGGCGAACCAGCCGAACACCAGCGCCAGCACGCCGGGGGCGAACAGCACCATCAGCGCGGCATAGGGGAACATGTCGAAGCCCCACCAGAACCAGGGCAGCTCCTTCCAGTTCAGGAACACCATGAAGTCCGGCAGCACGGGATCGCCATAGACGCCGCGCGTGCCGATCTGGCGCATCAGATACATGCCCATCGCGTAGCCTCCGAGCGCGAAGAACGCGCCGTGGCCGAGCGAGAGGATGCCGACATAGCCCCAGATCAGGTCCACCGAGAGCGCCAGCAGGGCGTAGGTGAGATATTTGCCCAGCAGCGAGACCACATAGGTCGGGATGTAGAACGGCGAATCCGGCGGCAGCAGCAGGTTCAGCGCCGGCACCAGCACGGCGACGCCGAGCGTGATGGCGAGGAAAATCTGGCCGCTGGTGCCGAGCAGGGCCGGCGGGCGGGTGTCGAGCGTGCTCATGATTCGATCGCCCTCCCCTTGAGAGCGAAGAGGCCGCGCGGCCGCTTCTGGATGAACAGAATGACGATAACCAGCAGCGCGATCTTGCCGAGCACGGCGCCGGCATAAGGCTCCAGCAGCTTGTTGGCGATGCCGAGCGACATGGCGCCGACCAGCGTGCCCCAGAGATTACCGACCCCGCCGAACACCACGACGAGGAAGCTGTCGATGATGTAGCTCTGGCCGAGGTTCGGCGACACGTTGTCGATCTGGCTGAGCGCCACCCCGGCGATGCCGGCGATGCCGGAGCCGAGGCCGAAGGTCATGGCGTCCACCCAGTTTGTGCGGATGCCCATCGAGGCCGCCATGCGCCGGTTCTGCGTCACCGCGCGCATCTCCAGCCCGATGCGGGTGAGCCGCAGCACGCCGAGCAGCGCGATGAACACCAGGAAGGCGAAGATCACGATCCACAGCCGGCCATAGGTGATGGCGAGGTGGCCGAGGTCGAAGGTGCCGGACATCCAGCTCGGCGCGCCGACCTCGCGGTTGGTCGGTCCGAAGGCGGTGCGGATCGCCTGCTGGATAATCAGCGAGATGCCCCAGGTGGCGAGCAGGGTTTCCAGCGCGCGGCCATAGAGGAAGCGGATCACCGTGCGCTCGATCAGCACGCCGATCAGGCCGGTGAACAGGAAGGCGATGGGGATGGCGATCAGCAGCGAGGCGTCGAACAAAGCCGGGTTGTAGGTGCGGATCAGCTCCTGCACCACGAAGGTGGTGTAGGCGCCCAGCATCACCATCTCGCCATGGGCCATGTTGATGACGCCCATCACGCCGAAGGTGATGGCGAGGCCGATCGCGGCGAGCAGCAGCACCGAGCCGAGCGAGACGCCGTACCAGACATTCTGCGCCGCGCCCCAGATGGCGAGATTGCGCTCGATCCCGGCAATGGCGTCGGCAGCGGCCTGCTTCACCTCGGGGGCCGCGCTGTCGGGCACGCTGCGCAGGATGGCGAGCGCCTCCTGATTGCCTTCGGCGCCTACCAGTTCCACGGCGGCGATGCGTTCGGCCGGCGGGATGCCTTCCTTGGCGATGACGATCGACGCGCGCGCCAGCGTCATCGCCGACTTCACGCGCGGATCGGTCTCCTTGGCCAGCGCGGTTTCCAGCGCCGGCAGCGCCGCCTCGTCGCGGGAGCGCCCGACCGCCAGCGCGGCGTCGAGCCGCTTGGCCGGGTCCGGGCTCACCAGCGAGAGCGCGCCATTGGCGGCGTCGATCGCGCGGCGGACGCGGTTGTTGACGCGCACGGGCTTCACCGCCGGAGCGTCGGCCACCGGCTGCAGGGTCACCGGGTCGAGCAGCGCGCCCTGCGCGTTGCGGATGAAGACCTGCCGGGTCGACGTGCTGAAGACGAGATTGCCATCGGCGAGCGCGGCGACGATGCCCGCGGCGGCGGGGCTGCCGCTGAGCGCCAGTTCGCCGAGCGCGGCTTCCGTGTTGCCGTAATTATCGGTCGCAAGCTGGCCGAGCGGGCCGCTCAGATCCTGTGCGTGGGCATGCGTGCCCGGCAGGCAGAAGGAGGCGACCGACAGCATAAAGGCCAGCGCGCAGCAGAAGCTACGAAATCGAGCGATGGAGGTCATCGTCATCCGTCGATGTGGCGCGTGGAAGAGGCCGGAGCAGGTCCGGCGGCGATCGGGAGACGGCAGCCGCCGTCCCGGCATGTTTCGTCACGTGGAGGGGGAACCGGCCGCCCGCAGGACTGCCCGCGGGCGGCCGGTTCGGATGTTGAGGCGCAGATCAGCCCGGCATCATCTGCCGAACATCACTTGCCGGCATCACTTGCCGGCATCACTTGCCGAACATCACTTGCCGGCGCCGCCGCACTTGCCGGTCTTCACGTTGAAGTTGCCGCAGTTCATCGGCGAGCGCCAATCCGCGATCAGGTCCTTCGACCCTTCGAGGTAGGGCGACCACTCTTCGGCGACGATCAGGCCGGGGGTCTGCTCGACCACGTCGAACTGGCCGTCCGCCTTGATTTCGCCGATCAGCACCGGCTTGGTGATGTGGTGGTTCGGCATCATGGTGGAGAAGCCGCCGGTCAGGTTCGGCACGGAGACGCCGATCAGCGCGGGGATCACCGCGTCGGGATCGGTGGTGCCGGCCTTCTCGACCGCCTTGACCCACATGTTGAAGCCGATGACGGTGGCTTCCATCGGGTCGTTGGTCACGCGCTTGTCGTTCTTGATGTAGCCGCGCCACTTCTTGATGAACTCGGCGTTCTCCGGCACGTCGACCGACTGGAAGTAGTTCCAGGCGGCGAGGTGACCGACCAGCGGGGCGGTGTCAATGCCAGCGAGTTCTTCCTCACCCACCGAGAACGCCACGACCGGAATGTCGGTCGCCTTGATGCCCTGGTTGCCGAGTTCCTTGTAGAACGGCACGTTGGCGTCGCCGTTGATGGTCGAGACGACGGCGGTCTTCTTGCCGGCCGAGCCGAACTTCTTGATGTCGGCGACGATGGTCTGCCAGTCGGAATGACCGAACGGCGTGTAGTTGATCATGATGTCCTCGGCGGCGACGCCCTTGGACTTCAGATAGGCTTCGAGGATCTTGTTGGTGGTGCGCGGGTACACGTAGTCGGTGCCGGCGAGCACCCAGCGCTTCACGCCTTCGTTTTCCATCAGGTAGTCGACGGCGGGAATCGCCTGCTGGTTCGGGGCGGCGCCGGTGTAGAACACGTTGCGCTCGCTCTCCTCGCCCTCGTACTGGACCGGGTAGAACAGGATGCTGTTGAGCTCCTTGAACACCGGCAGCACCGACTTGCGCGACACCGAGGTCCAGCAGCCGAACACCACCGCGACCTTTTCCTTCTCGATGAGCTCGCGCGCCTTCTCGGCGAAGAGCGGCCAGTTCGACGCGGGGTCGACGACCACGGCTTCGAGCTTCTTGCCGAGCACGCCGCCGGCGGCGTTCTGCTCCTGAACCATGAACAGCACGGTGTCCTTCAGCGTGGTTTCGCTGATGGCCATGGTGCCGGAAAGAGAATGCAGCACGCCAACCTTGATGGTGTCCTGCGCCATCGCAGGCACGGCGGCCCCGGCCATGGCGAGCGCAGTCGCGCCAAGCAGCGCGCGGCCGGCCACGGCCCGCGCACGGGTGAACAGGTTCGACATTTCTTGTCCCTTCTGGAGTTCGCACGCAGGACCCCCGTCCGCGTGCCAGCGACAGGTGTCTGCAACGGGCGTGCCAACACTGGGAAACCATGGCGGGCGCGACAGATCCCGACCTCACCCTCAGTCTAATGGCCGATATGCCGAATTTCGCGCCATATGCTCAGAGATTGTACGCAAAATGGAAATTGTCTGCATTCCGTCGTAATGTTGGCATACAAACTAATGGGGTATGCCCGGAATATCCGGATTCTGCCTCAAACCTGGACAGTGGCCCGCGCCAGGCGGTCGATGGCGGAGTCCAGAGTGGCGTCGGTCTTGGCGAAACAGAACCGCACGACGCTTTCCACGCGGTCCTGCGCATAGAAGGCGGAGACCGGGATCGCCGCCACGCGGTCGCGCGTCACCATCTGCCGGCAGAACGCCTCGTCCTTCAGGTTGATGCCCTGCGCGTCGAGATCGACATTGAGGAAATAGGTGCCGGATGACGGCAGAACCCGCATGCCGATCCCGGCCAGCCCCGCGCTCAGCCGGTCGCGCGAGCGCTGCAGCCCGGCGCGCATGGAAAGGAACCAGTCGCGCTCCTTCCCCAGCCCATAGGCCACCGCCGCCTGCAGCGCGGGCGGCGTGGTGAAGGTGAGGAACTGGTGGGCCTTGGAGAGCACCTGCATGAGTTCCGGCGCCGCGCAGACGAAGCCGACTTTCCAGCCGGTCATGCCGAAGATCTTGCCGGCCGAGCCGATCTTCACCGCGCGCCCGCGCATGCCGGGCAGCGCCAGCACGCTGGTGTGTTCCAGCCCGTCGAACACGACATGCTCCCACACCTCATCGCTCACCAGCACCGCGCCGTGGCGCACGCAATAGCTTGCGAGCAGTTCCAGCTCCTGCCGGTCGAACACGCGGCCGGTGGGGTTGTGCGGGTTGTTGAACAGCACCAGCTTGGTGCGCGGCGAGAAGGTCTCCGCCAGCGCCGCCTCGGTGATGCGCCAGGCCGGCGGCACGAGGCGCACCAGACGCGGAATGCCGCCCGCACGCTGCACCAGCGGCAGATAGGCGTCGTAGAGCGGCTGGAACAGCACCACCTCGTCGCCCGGCTCGATCAGCGCCAGCAGCGCCCCCGCCAGCGCCTCGGTCGCGCCGGAGGTCACCATCACCTCGCGCTCGGGATCGAGGTCGAGCCCCTGCCACAGCGCATAGTGATCGGACACCGCGCGGCGCAGCTCCGGCGTCCCCATCATCGGCGGGTACTGATTCCAGCCGTCGAGCACCGCCTCGGCCGCCTTCTCGCGCACATCGCGCGGGCCCGGATCGTCCGGGAAGCCCTGCCCGAGATTGACCGCCTCATGCTCGCGCGCGAGCCGCGACATGGTTTCAAACACGGTGGTGGGCAGCGAGGCGAACAGGCGGTTCATTTACAGGAAACCTGAGTACATAAAGGCGAAAGACGGACTGAGCCTGTTCTTATCCTCCCGCGCCTGGCAAAAGGAAAGAGCCCCTACCCCGCAAGCACCGCGTGATTGTCGAAGCGTGGCCCCCCCGAGCGCCGGGCGACCACCCCCACACCCTCGCTATCGGTCGCGATCAGCACCACCTCGCCGAGCCCGCTGGTGGCGAGGAACTGCCCCGCCTCGCGCGTGGGTGCGAGGCCGCAGCCGTCGACCAGCGGGATCGAGCCGAGGAAACGCCCATCGGCCCTCCACAGCATGACACGGTTGCCGCGCGGGCTGGCGGCGGCGACATAGCCGCCGGAACGGTCATAGGCGACCGAGCCGACATAGCTGCGCAGGCCCCGCCATTCCGCGTCCGGCGCGTCGAAGGCCCGCAGCCGTTCTCCCTCGACGGCGTAGAGCAATGGGCGAGCGATCTCGTCGGTGATCAGGTCCTGCGCGGCGACCGCCACCTGCCCGTCCGGCCCGCGCGCGAGATGGCGCAGCGACAGCGAAGCCAGATCGTCCGACAGCTCCGCCACCGAGCGCAGCTTTCCCGTCTGCGCATCCAGCAGCGCGATACTGGCGCCCGCGACCTCGGCGCCGATCGCTTCCGGCGTGTGCGGTTCGATACCGCCATTGGCCACCACCAGCGCGCCGCCCGACGGCAGCATGTCGTGCGGGCCGATCCCTGAGGATGCCCATTCGGCGACGATGGCAAACCCGGCCTCGACATCGCGCAGCGACACCACGCCCTCCCCGCCCGGCACCTCGATCTCCACCGCGAGGAAACGCCGCCCGCCCTCGATGAAGCGGCCATGGCCGGAGAAGACGCGGCCTCCACCCGGCTCGAAGGTCGCGAGCACCAAACCGTGCCGGCGGTCGAACAGCACCGCCATGGTGCCGGGCCGGCGGGCGACGGCGATCGCGGTCACCCCGTCGGGGCTCGGCTCCACCCAGTGCAGCCGCTGCATGCCGGCGCCCACTTGCGTCGCGCCGTAATCCGGCGCCAGCACGACAGGCGCGAATCCGTCCGCTACGCCGGCCGTCGCCAGCCACTCGGCCTCCAGCAGATGATCCTGCGCATGCGCGGTGCCGAACAGCACGCGCGGTGCGCTGGCAAGACCGCCGACAGCGGCCAGCAGCGAGCGGCGGGAGAGGTCGAACAGGCCCATGATGTGCCTCAATCGCCGTCGAGCGCATTGAAACCGAGCGGCACGCCGAGCCCGGAGGCCAGCGGATCGGCGACCTTGGCCTGCGCGGCCTTGAAGGTCGCGGCCGCGCTCTCCAGCGCCTTGCGACCCTGCGACGTGGTGGCGGCGGTGCCGATATCATCGGGCAGAGCCTGCGCGGCCTTGGCCGCGGCCTCGGTGGCGGCTGCGATCACGGCCTGCCCCTTGGCGTCGATGCCCTTGGAGAGCAGCACAGCGAGGTCGTCGGCGCTGGTAATCATCACGGCGATGGTCGCCTTCGACAGGCCGCTGCGCCGGCGGTCCGCGATCAGCGGCTTGGCCTCGTCGGGCGACTTGCCGAGCACCGCCAGCAGCCGCTGGTCGACCACGCGCTGATAGGCGCCGGCAAGGTCGGTGACGATCTGGCTGAGCAACGCGGACGGATCCGGAAAGAACACCGGGTCGGTCTTGCCGGCGAGGAGCTGGGCGAGCAGGCCGTGGCTCCGGTCGCCCCAGCCCTGCCGGATCTCGCCGGCCATAGTGTCCAGATTCACGCCGATCGCCTGGCCGATCTGGCAGCGCCTCGCCGCTTCCGGGCCGGCGAGCAGGGCCTGCGCCGCGCCCTCGTCATACAGAAGGCGCTCCAATGCCGGCAGCCCCTGCGCGGCGGCGCTCAGGCGCGCGAAGCGCTGCGGCGCCAGCCGCTCGTCGGTCGGGTCGGCAATCAGCTCGGTTAGCGAACGCCCGACAGCGTTGCGCCGTTCGGGAAACAGGTTGAAGCGGTCCGGCCGCAGCGACAGCATGACCGGGCCGAAGGTGATGAACTCGACCGAAGCCCAGGCATTCGACGTCGCCGCGAAGCGCTGCTTCAGTTGCTCCAGTCCGGCGGCCGAAGGGCTGGCGCAGAAAGCGTTCCATGCCTCTTTCTGCGCGCTGGTCGCGGCAAGCAGCGCGTCGTAGCGCGGTAGCAGCCATTGCTCGACCACCTCCGGCGCGGCGACCGGCGCGGCATGGGCGCGGACGCTGAAAAACTGCGCCACCAGCGTCGCCACCGTGGCGACGGTCGGCACGCCCAGCGCCGCCTGCCCGATCTGCGAGGCGAGCGCCAGAGCCATGGCGATGGGAGAGCGGGACATGATGGGCCTCGGATCAGAGAGAGGAAACATAGTCGAGCAGAGCGCGGCGCTCGCGCATGTCCAGCGCGTCGAAGCGGGCACGGGCGCGGGTCGCCTCGCCGCCATGCCAGCGCACCGCCTGCGCGACGTCGGCCGCCCGGCCATCATGCAACAGCCCCGCGCCGCGCGCGAGACCGCGCGACAGGCCGGCAAGCGGGGCCGTACGCCATTCGCCCGCCGCTGCACCCGGCACGCCGGCGGGATCGGCAAGGCCGTCGCCCATATCGTGCAGCAGCACGTCGGTGAACAACGCCACTGTTCCGCCGTCGCGCAAGGGCAGCTCCGGGCGATGGCAGGTTGCGCAGCCGGTCGAGGCGAACAGCCGAGCGCCGCGCCTGTCGGCGCCGCTTTCCGGGACCTTCAGCGCGGCGAGATAGGCGACGATGCGCCGGACGATGGCGTCGCCGATTTCAGGTTCGCCCTCGGCGTCGCGGCCATGGGGCGCGTTGCGGCAGGCCGTCTGCGCCTCACTGCAGTCGCCCCAGGGCTCCGGGCGCTCGGGGGTGGAAAGGCCAAGATCGAGCGAAAAGGCTTCGGCGGCCTGGCTGGCCAGCGTGGCATGGCTCGCCTTCCAGCCGAAACGGCCGATGGCCGAGCCGCCTTCGGCATGGTCCAGCCGCCGCGCACGGCCGCGCACGCCGTCGCCGTCGCGGTCATCCGGGTCCTCCAGCGCGAGGATCGCGGCGTCGTCCACCTGCTCCAGCAGGCCGCGTCCGCGCAACTGGGGAGCGGCACGCAGCGAGATGAAGGTGGCGGGGTCCAGCGGCCCATAGCCGGCATTCTCGATGCGCGGCACGCGGCGTCCCTGCTCGACGGCGACCGCGATCTCGCCTTCCGCCGGGACGCCGGGCAGAGTCATGGTTTCCATCCGACGGCCATAGACCGGATCGGCCGCGCCATCCTCCCGGATCAGCGACAGCACCAGGCCGAGCCCCTCCGGCCGTCCGGCGGCGTCGAGCGCGGTGGCGCCGCGCCCGGCGCCCGCCGGGTGGCAGGCAGAGCAGGAGCGCGCGTCGAACAGCGGACCGAGCCCATCATTGGCGCGGGTGGATGAGGGCGCGGGCACCCAGGGCCGTTCGAACAGCGCCTTGCCGATCGCCCGGTCGAGCCCGGCTTCCTCGGCATGGGCGAGCGCGGGAAGCAGCGCGAGCCCCGACAGCACGCCCCCCGCGACCGCGACCAACGTCACAACTCTCCGCCACACGGGGAAGCCGGCCGCGCGGCTTCCGGGCAAGGGCGCCGGCGCGGCGGGCCGACGCGGCCTCGTCCCGCCCCCTCGGGGAGAAGGAGCATGCCGCGTAATCTGCTCCGCGCGCGCCATCATACCACCCGGAAATAGCCCATCATGCCGGTCTCCATGTGCTCCAATATGTGGCAATGGAACACCCAGTCCCCCGGCGCGGCAACGAAGGCGATCTCCACCGCCTCCCCCGGCTGCACCAGCACGGTGTCCGCCAGATGACGCGGCAGCCGGTCGAGGCTGGAGGAGAGCACCTCGAAGGCATGGCCGTGGAGGTGCACGGGATGGGGGAACCGCGTCTCGTTCTTGATCTCGACGCGGTAGCTGGCATCGGCCTTCATGGTCGCGAGCGGCGGCGGCACGCTGCGGCGCTCGCCGGTCGGCCAGCTATTCTGATTGATGCCCCAATAGGTGGTCGAGCCGACGCACAGGCTGTCGAGCAGAGCCTTCGCCAGCGGATCGTCGGGCGGGAGGCTGAGCTCCTTCACCGCGCTGTCGGTCGCCTGCTGCAGCGTGAAGGAATGGCGCGTTGCCTTTTTGAGGTCGGCGCGCGGAATGTTGGCCTTGGGCAGGGCATAGGCCGGCTTGCCGCGCTTCACCCGGCCTTTCGCTGTCAGCGTGGCGAAGCTGTAGACCTTCGCGGCGCGATAATCGCCGATCGTCACCGGCGAGCCGTCCGTCGGCATGCGCAAAGCGAGGTCTATGCGCTGGGCCGGACCCATGCGCCAGACGCCATCCGGCAGCGAATCCAGGCTCACCGGCGGCAAGGCATGGCCGTCGACCGCGATCAGCATCGCCTCGGCACCCTCGACGCCGATATCCATGATGCGGGTCGAATCGACATTCAGGATGCGCAGCCGCACATCTCCACCCGCCGGGGCGGTGAGCGCAAGCGAGGGTGCGCCGTTCACCGAACGCGTGGCGCCGAAGGTGCCGGCCTTGGAGGCGCCGTCCGGCTCGGACAGATTGAGGAAGCTGCCGTCCTGCGCGAGCCGCCAGTCCTTCAGCGACAGCACATGCTCGGCGTCGAATTCGGGATCGCGCGGGTCCTCGACGACCAGCACGCCGACCAGCCCGCGCCCGGCCTGCCCGGTCTCGTCGCAATGGGGATGGAAGAAGAACGTGCCGGGATCGTCCAGCGGGATGCGGTAGACGAAGCGACCGCCGGGCTGAATCAGCGGCTGGGTGATGGTCGGCACGCCATCATATTCGTTCGGCATGCGGATGCCGTGGAAATGCACGGTCGAGCCCTCATCGAGCCCGTTCTCGAACGTCGCCTCAAGCCGCGTGCCGCGCGGCAGGCGCAATTCCTGAAAAGGGATTCCGTCATAGGCATAAATGCGCGTGGCGGGTCGGTCGGCGCCGAGCAGGCGGAAATCCATCTCGCCGGAGGCCAGCGTCAGGGTCTTCGTCGGCACGAAGGCGGCCGGCGTGCGGGCGACGCTGATGCGCGAGGGAGCCAATGCCGCCCCCGCGCCCAGTGCCGCCGCGCCGAGAAAGGCGCGGCGCGAGAGGCTCGCGCCGCGGGTCACGACCGGGCGCTCACTGGCCGACCTTGGAGGGATCGTCCAGGCTGTCGGAACCTTCCACCTTGATCTTCAGCTTGAGCGCGGAGACCACGCCTTCGATGGCGCGGGTCTGGGCGACGAGGGAATCGACGCCCTTCTGCACAAGGGCGTTGCCCTCAGCATTGCCTTCGGCGATCTGCTGGTCATAAGCCTGCTTGCCGCTGTCGGCCTCGTCCTTGATCGCCTTGAGCGCGGCGAGCGCGGCGTCGATCTTGGCCTCCGCCTCGTCATTCGCCTTGGGCGCCAGAGCGGCGGCATAAGCGGCGACCGACGGCCCCTCGACCACCGAGCCGTCCACGCGCGTGTACTTGCCGCGATAGATCGAGGCGATGCCCAGCTCGTCGTAATAATGCGAGTTGTGGGTGTTGTCGGAGAAGCAGTCATGCTCCTCCTCGGGGTCGTGCAGGATCAGGCCGAGCTTCATGCGCTCGCCCGCCAGCTCGCCATAGGAGAGCGAACCGAGGCCGGTGAGGATGGTGCCGAGCGCGGCCTTGCCCTTCTGGTCCAGCACCGCCTTGCGGGCCTTGCCCTTCGGACCCCACCACTTGGTCATGTCGGTGAGGTCGGTCACCAGCAGGTCGGTCGCGGCCTTGAGATAGGCGGCGCGGCGCTCGCAATTGCCGCCGGTGCAGTTCGAGGTCGAGTAATCGGTGGCAGGACGCTTGCCCGCGCCCGGCCCCGTGCCGTTCAGGTCCTGACCCCAGAGCAGGAATTCAATGGCGTGATAGCCGATGGCAACGTTGGATTCGACGCCACCCGCCTCCTGAAGGCTGTCCAGCAGCTTCGGCGTGATCTTCGAGGTGTCGATCGTCTTCTTGCCGATGCGCACCTTGGTGTTGGCGATGATGTTCGCGGTATAGAGCGGGTTCTCATCCGACGTATCGCCGTAGCTCTTGTCGACATAGTCGATGAGACCTTCGTCGAGCGGCCAGGCGTTCACGCGGCCTTCCCAGTCGTCGACGATGGCATTGCCGAAGCGGAATCCCTCCGTCTGCTGATAGGGAACCCGCGCGGCCTTCCACGCGGCCTTGGCGGCGTCGAGATTGGCCTCGGTCGGCGCGGCGATGAGGGCATTGACCGCGGTCTGGAGCGCCTTGGCGGTCGTCAGGCTGTCGCCATACATCGCCTCGGCGATATTGGCATAGGTGACGGCAATGTCCTTGGGCTTCGGCGCGGTATCGGCATGCGCCGGGGCGGCGACGACCGCGCCCAGCGCGAGGGCCGCGAGCAGCGGCGCGGCGAATGTCATTCGGGCTCGCATGGATGTCTCCTCCGGGCACCTCCGCGGCACCCCTAGCGAAGCATTCCTACGCCACCGGACGAAGAACCCGCAAGTCTTCACGCCTACATTAGAATGTTTATACGGTGAATGCTACGCTGCGTCAGGTTTGCTATTGACCTGGATCAAGCCGAATACTTTATGAAACGGCCCGCGTTTCACGCTCTAGAACTCGCCAGTGTTGCCAGCGCCTCTTGCAGGTCCTCGTCCGTCACGCTGGCCAGCGGGCGCAGCACCTTGGCGGCCTCGGTCTTGCGGCCGGGGCGCATCACGAGCACCACGGTCTCGGCGCCGCCACAGGCCGGATCGCCGCAGGCGATCTCGGTAATCGAGAGCGTGGTTTCCTCGCCGACGCCGAGTATCGCCCGCGCCTTCTGCGCCAGTTCGCGCGCGGCATCGGGCGCCGCCTCGCTGCCCTGCCCCCGGCGAAAGAACAGCCGTGCCATGCCTCAATCCTCATGCCAGCCGCGCGGGCGCCTGTGCACCAGCTAAGCGCGCCGCGTCCCCGGCGCAAGTCGCCGCAGCGGCCGGCAGTTTTGTCGAAGTAAAAACAATCAGCCTTCTTTAGAAATATAATAACAATCAAAGATAATCGTTGTGACGCTCGTCATGACGGAGTATTCATCTCTACGAAGTCGGTGACCGCGGCGCAACCCGGCAGCCATCGACCACCCTGACAGGTTCGCGAGACCGTTTTCCCGGCTGGTCTCGTGATCCCGCGCGGGACGGCGGCACGCGCTCCCTCAGCCGTCGTCCCGCGCTTTCAGGTCGTTATCCCGCGTCCGCCGCGCTCCACGGCCCGGTCCAGGGCGTCGGCTCCGCGAGCCCGAGATGGCGCAGCGCCCCGCAGGCCGCCGCATAGCCGGTCGCGAAACAGCCCTGAAGCAGATAACCGCCGGTCGGCGCCTCCCAGTCCAGCATTTCGCCGGCAACGAACTGGCCCGCGAGCGCATTCGACATCAGCTCCGGCCCGAGCGCGGAGCGGGTGACGCCGCCCGCCGAGGAAATCGCGCGCTCCAGCCCGGCGAGTCCCTCGACCGCGAGCGGCACCGCCTTGATGCGCGCCGCCAGCGCCTGCGGCTCGGCCGGCAGGTCACGCCCGGCCTCGCGCAGCAGCGCGCTCGCGGCCGGAGAGAGCGCCGCGGCCTTGCGGAGCCGGTTCGCCATGGATTCGCCCTTGCGCGTCGCCGCCAGCCGGGCGGCGAGTTCCGCCTCGTCGAGGTCCGGACGCAGGTCGACGGTAAGCTTAGCGGTGCCGTCCCACTCCGCCTCGTCGCGCAGGCGGGCGGAGAGCTCATAGACCGCCCCGCCCTCCAACCCGCTGTCGGTGATCATCGCCTCCCCGCGCACGCGCACGCCGCCGGCAATGAGCGCGATGCGCTTGAGCGGCTGGCCGGCATGGCGGGTGCGGAAGAACTCGCTCCATAGGATGCGCGCGCCGCTGTTCGACGGGCGCAGCGGGATGACACTCACCCCCGCCTCGCGGAACGGGGTCACCCAGCTCCCGTCGCCGCCAAGGCGCGGCCAGCTTGCCCCGCCGAGCGCGAAGATCACGACGTCAGCCGACACCACATGCTCGCCCTGCGGCGTGGCGAAACGCAGCCCGCCCTCTAGCGTCCAGCCGCACCAGTCGTGCCGCGTCTCCAATGTGACGCCGAGCGCACCAAGCCGGCCGAGCCAGGCGCGCAGCAGCGGGGAGGCCTTGAAGCTTTTCGGGAACACCCGGCCGCTGGTGCCGATGAAGGTCGGCTCGCCGAGCCCCTCGACCAGCGCGCGCAGCCGGGCCGGCGGATAGGCGTCGAGCATCGGCGCCAGCCAGTCGCGCGCGCCACTGTAGCGGGCGAGGAAAGTCTCGCGCGACTCGGAATGCGTGATGTTCAGCCCCCCACGCCCGGCGATGAGAAACTTGCGGGCTGGCGAGGCCATGCGCTCATACACGCTCACCCGGCATCCAGCCTCCGCCAGCACCTGCGCGGCGATGAGGCCGGCCGGGCCGGCGCCGATGATGGCGACGTTTCGCCTCCCGGCGGTGAAAGCCGAGTCGTCTCCGATGCTTGCGGTCACGGCTTCACTTCCTGATTCTGGGCGCCTCCGCGCTGAGAAGGCGATTCAACTTGCCGCCATTCCGATTCCGCTGCTGCGCGCATGTCGTTGTTTCTCAAGCCTGATCCGGGTCGGCGACATCGCTGATGCGCAGGCTGGCCTGCGAACGGCCCTGCCAGCTGTCGATGTCGAGCGTTCCGGCGACATGCATCTGCCGTCCCCGGGCCTCCAGCAGCGCCCGGCCCAGCGGCGCATTGGCGGCGCGGAAGGCGACGGCGGAGAGCGTCGCGCCGTCCGAGCCGCGCAGTCGCACCCGCACCTGATCAGTGCTGCCGACCTCCGCAAACACCACGCGATGGGCGGGAAAGGCGAAAACGGGCTGCGGGTTGCCCGCGCCGAACGGCCCGGCGCGCTCCACCGTCTCGATCATCTCCGGCGTCGCCCCGCCAGCCGAAAGCGCGCCGTCGATCGCCAGTTCGTCGACCGCGCGAGCGACATCCACCGCGCTGGAGAGCACCTCCTCAAGATAGGCACGCAGATCACCCAGCCGCTCGCGCTCGATGGTCAGTCCCGCCGCCATGGCGTGGCCGCCGCCCTTCACCAGAAGGCCGCGCTCCACCGCGCCGCGCACGGCGCGCCCGACATCGACGCCGGGGATCGAGCGCGCCGAGCCCGCGCCGGTGGCGCCGGTGAAGGCGATGGCGAAGGCGGGGCGTCCAAACTTTTCCTTCAGCCGCGCCGCCACCAGCCCGACCACGCCGGGGTGCCAGCCCTGCCCGCTGGACAGGATCACCGCCCCCTCCCCCGACAGGCCGAGCGCGGCCTCCGCCTCGGCTTCGGCCTGCGCGACGATGGCGCGTTCCACCTGCTGGCGCTCCGCATTGAGCCGGTCGAGTTCCACCGCGAGCGCCGCCGCCTCGATCGGGTCCTGGCAAAGCAGCAGGCGGGCGCCGAGCGCGGCATCGCCGATGCGCCCGCCAGCATTGATGCGCGGGCCGAGCAGGAAGCCGAGATGCCATGCCTTGGGCGGGCCGGAGAGCCGCGCCGCGTCCATCAGCGCCGTCAGCCCCGGCCGCTGGCGCTTGCGCAGCTGGATAAGGCCCTTGGTGACATAGGCGCGATTGAGGCCGACGAGCGGCACCACATCCGCCACCGTGCCGAGCGCCACCATGTCGAGCGCGGCGAGCAGGTCCGGCTCCGGCCGCGCGGCATTCCACCAGCCGCGACGGCGCAGCTCGCGCACCAGCCCGACCGCGACGACGAACACCAGCCCGACCGCACAGAGATGGCCGAGCCCGGACAGGTCGTCCGCCCGGTTCGGGTTCACCAGCGCCGCGACCTGCGGCAGTTCCTCGCCGGTCTGGTGATGGTCGATCACCACCACGTCGAGGCCGATCTCATGGGCACGGGCGAACGGCTCGAAGCTGGCTGTGCCGCAATCGACCGTCACCAGCAGTGTTGCGCCATTGGCCGCCAGCGCCTCGATGGCGGGGATGTTCGGGCCGTAGCCCTCGAAGATGCGGTCCGGGATGTGGAACGCCGGATCGAGCCCGCCGGCACGCAACACCTCCACGAGCAGCGCGGTCGAGGTGGCGCCGTCGACATCGTAGTCGCCGAACACCGCCACCTGCTCACCCGTCACTACCGCTTCGGCGAGCCGCGCGACGCAGGGCTCCATGTCGGTGAGCGTATCGGGATCGGGCAGCAGGCGCTTGATGGTCGGGTCGAGCCAAGCGTCTACCTCGTCGAGGCTAACGCCGCGCCCGGCGAGCACACGCGCCAGCAGTTCCGGCACGCCATGGCGCTGCACGATCGCCATGGTCGCCTGCGCGCCGCGCACGTCGAGGCGTTCGCGCCAGAAGCGGCCGGTCGCCGAGCGGGCAACGCCGAGGAACGGCCGGGGCGCCGGGGCGGCGGTGGGAAGAACGAGACTCATGGGGGAGAGATAAGCCTCAAGCGCGCGCCCGCGTCGAGCCCGGCGCGACGGGAAGCGGCCACATTCCGCGCCTGCGGGCCGGGAGACGTCATCGAGGGGTCACCTAGACGTAACGCAACGGACACGGATGACGGTCAGGAAAGCGGCGTCGGCCGATCGGTCGACCGTCGACAAGGAGAACCGCTGATGTCCCGCACCCGCCTGCTCGCCGGCGCCGCCCTCGCGCTGATAGCCTTCAGCACCGGCGCGATCGCCGACCAGACCTATCCGGCCACGCTCGCCGGCCATGCCGTGCTTTCGGCCGCGAGCTTCATCGAGATGCCGGCCGATGCACCCGAGGACCTGAAGACCTCCGGCAAGTTCACCACCGGCACCCGCGTCGAGGCCCTCGGCACGGTGATGGGCAAGTCGGCGGGGCGCCCGACCGGCATCTCCCTGCCGTTCAAGGGCCAGCCGCGCCAGGGCCATTCCGGCATCAAGACCATGCCCGACGGCTCGTTCTGGATCATCACCGACAACGGCATGGGCGCGAAGGCTAACAGCCCGGATTCCGCGCTCTACCTCAACCGGTACACCATCGACTGGAAGGCCGGCAGCTTCACCCCGGTCGAAACAGTGTTCCTCACCGATCCCGACAAGAAGGTGCCATTCCGTATCGTCCACGAGGGCACGGAAAAGCGCTACCTCACCGGCGCCGATTTCGATCTCGAAAGCTTCCAGATCATCGACGGGAATTTCTGGATCGGCGAGGAATTCGGCCCCTTTCTGATCAAGGCCGACATGAGCGGCAAGGTGCTCGGCGTGTTCGAGACCGTCGCGGGGGAAATGCCGGTGCGCTCGCCCGATCATTATGCCGTCGCCTCGGCCGGCGCGCCGAACGCCCCCGCCAGCTTCAATGCCCGCCGCTCCAAGGGGTATGAGGGCATGGCTGCCTCCAAGGATGGCCGGTTCCTCTACGCGCTACTCGAGGGCCCGCTCTGGGACACCGACAAGAAGGACTGGCAGAAGACCGCCGACGGCCGCGAGTTCCTGCCGATCCTCGAATTCGACGTGGCCGCGGAGAAATGGACCGGCCGCATGTGGCAGTACGTTCTGGAGCAGAACGGCAACGCCATCGGCGACTTCAACATGATCGACGGCACGACGGGGCTCATCATCGAGCGCGACAATGGCGAAGGCACCGCCGACAAGGCGTGCGCCGAGGGCACCAAGGGCCCGGACTGCTTCCACGACCTCGCGAAGTTCAAGCGCATCTATAAGATCGAGCTGACCGACACCAATGCCGGCGGCCCGGTGCGCAAGATCGGCCATATCGACCTGATGAAGATCGCTGACCCTTCCAGCCTGGCGCGCAAGCCGCTCAATGACGGCGTGCTCACCTTCCCGTTCTTCACCATCGAGAATGTCGACGTGGTCGACGCCAACCATATCGTGGTCGGCAACGACAACAACCTGCCGTTCTCCTCCTCGCGGGACCTCAAGCAGGCCGACGACAACGAGCTGATCCTGCTGGAAGTCGGCGAGTTCCTGAAGGCGAAGTGACGCCCGCACCAAGACGACGGCCTCCCCGGTGTGTCCGGGGAGGTTCGCGCCGTCTCAAGCCGTGTCGGGCAGGGTCGGCGCAGCCAACTTACCTGCCGGCCGGCGCAGGATCAGGGCGACGCCGACCAGCATGACCAGCGCCCCGGCGATCTTCACCGGCGAAGGCACGTCGCCGATCAGCACGATGCCGAGCAGCACGGTGAGCAACGGGTTCAGCATCGAGAACGGCACCACCGCATTGATCGGATAGCGCTGGAGCAGCCAGTACCAGGCGCCGTAGGCGATGATCGACGAGCCGATAGCGCTGTAGACCACGGCGAGCCAGCCGAAGGGGCTGGCATAGTTCGCGGTGAACCAGCGCTCGCCCTCCAGCAGCCAGGAGGCGGCGAGCAGTTGCGGGATCGCGAGCAGCGACGACCAACCCATCATCGCCATCGGCGAGACGCCGGGTATTGATTTGATGATGAGATTGGTCACCGCCCAGGCGGTGGCGCTGATTACTAGCAATGTGAAGGGCATAGGCGACGGCATGGTCGGCCCGGCCGCCAGTAGCGCGATGCCCGCGATTGAAATTGCGAGCCCCAGCAGCCGCAGCCGCCCCAGCCGCTCCTTGAGCACGAGGCAGGCGAGAACGGTGGCGATCGGCGCGCCGAGCTGGATCAGGATCGCGCTCGTGCCCGCCTCGGCCCGTTCCAGCGCCAGGAACAGCACGCCGAAATGCAGCGTGCCGAATGTGAAGGACACCAACACCACGCCCTTCCACTGGTCGCGACGGATGCGGGTGAACGGCACCACCAGAGCCGCCACCAGCACGAAGCGCAGCGCGCTCATCAGGATCGGCGGAAACGCGGCGACCCCAAGTTTGATGACGATCATGTTGAGCGCCCAAAGCAGGACGACCAGCAGGGCGAGGAGCTTGAACCGGAAGGGCATCGGGGACCGAAAGGACGGGCCGCGCCGCCAGAAACGGCGAACGGCCGGAAAGGCTGTGAGGGAAGCGTTCCGTGGCCGAATAGCCCCGATCCCCGCCGCTGCCTAGGCATTTCCCGTTCGAACGGCACATCCCGCAGCCGACCGTGCAAGACACGCCTTGCCGACGCCGACGCGCGGCTGGAAAGTGCCGCCAACCGCCCTGCGCGATGTCTAGGCCGGGCGTCACCAGGAGACGAGACATGCGTACGTACCGCATCGCGGTGATCCCCGGCGATGGCATCGGCAACGAGGTGGTGCCGGAAGGCCAGAAGGTGCTGGAGGCGGCCGCCCGTCGCGGCGGTTTCGCCCTTGAGTGGCGGCATTACGATTGGTCCTGCGAACGTTTCGTCAAGACCGGATCGATGATGCCCGCCGACGGGCTGGACCAGATTCGCGACACCGACGCGATCTATCTCGGCGCCGTCGGCTTTCCCGGCGTGCCGGACCATGTGTCGCTGTGGGGCCTGCTGATCCCGATCCGCCGCAGCTTCCACCAGTACATCAACCTGCGCCCGGTGAAGCTGCTCAAGGGCGTGGAAAGCCCGCTCAAGGGCCGCGAGGCCGGCGACATCGATTTCTATGTCGTGCGCGAAAACAATGAGGGCGAGTATTCGTCCATTGGCGGCCGGCTGTTCGAGGGCTCGCCGGAAGAGCTGGTGATGCAGCAGTCCATCTTCACCCGCCGCGGCTGCGACCGGGTGATGCGCTATGCCTTCGAGCTCGCCGGCACGCGCAAGAAGCATGTCACCTCGGCCACCAAGTCCAACGGCATCAGCCACACCATGCCGTATTGGGATGAGCGCTTCGCCGCCATGGCCGCGCAATATCCCGGCTTCCGGACCGACCAGTTCCACATCGATATCCTGACCGCGCATTTCGTGCGCAACCCGCATTGGTTCGACGTGGTGGTCGGCTCCAACCTGTTCGGCGACATCCTCTCCGATCTCGGCCCCGCCATCGTGGGCTCGATCGGCATTGCGCCGGGCGCCAACATCAACCCGGAGCGGGACTACCCGTCCATGTTCGAGCCGGTGCACGGCTCGGCGCCGGACATCGCCGGCAAGGGGCTGGCGAATCCGACCGGCCAGATCTGGTCCGGCGCGATGATGCTGCGCCACCTCGGCGAGGAGAAAGCCGCGCTCGCCATCGAGGAGGTCATCGAGGAGGTGCTGGCCGAGCGCATCTGCCTCACCCGCGACCTCGGCGGCACCGCCTCGACGACAGAGGCCGGCGACGCCATCGCCGCCGCCGTGGCTGGACGCGACATCGGGTAATCGACCATCAAGTCAAGGCGCGGGACGGTCGCACGCCGCGCGCCTTTGCCGGGGCATGGGGGACGCAGACGGGCGTTTCCTTTTTCGATCCCTGTTCTATGGTGCGCGCCATGCAAGACCTCTCGCTCCTCGGCCGCCTCGCCTTCCGACACACGCCCCCCACCAAGCCCGCCTTGCCGCCCGGCCGGCACGATCTCGGCCTGTTCGAGACGCGCGATTACGTGCTGGTCGTGCCCGAGGGCCTCGATCCGGCGCGGCCAACGCCGTTCGTCACGCTGTTTCATGGCGGGGGCGGCAGCGCCGAGAAGATCATGCCGATCCTGCGCCGGCATGCCGAAGAGCGCGGCTTCCTGCTGCTGGTGCCGCAATCGCTGCTGCCGACCTGGGACATCGTGATCGCCGGCAACGGGCCGGATCGCGAGCGACTCGACATCGGCCTCGCCGAGGTCGCCGCGCGCTTCACGCTCGATCCCGCTCGCTTTGCCTTCGCCGGGCATTCGGATGGCGGCAGCTATTCGTTGTCCACCGGGCTCAGCAATGGGCGCTTCGTGACCCATATCCTCGCCTTCTCCGCCGGGTTCATGACCGTGCTGGCGCAGGAGGGCTCGCCCAAGGTTTTCATCGCCCACGGGCAGAACGACACCCAGACCCCGATCGCCACCGCCGGCCGCTCCCATGCCGCCAAGCTGCGGGCGGCGGGCTATGAGCTGACCTATGTCGAGCACCCCGGCCCCCACGCCTCGCAGCCGGCGATGGTGCAACTCGGGGTCAATTACTTCCTGAGCCATCCCGCGCTCTGACCGCGGCAAACAAAAAGGCCGGCGCAAAGGCCGGCCTTTCGTTCGGGGGATAGGCCGGAGCGTCAGCTCAGCGGCTTGACGCCCTTGGCGATCTCGGCCACGTCGGCGTCGATCTTGGCGAGGGTCGAGGCGAAGGCCTCCGGGCCGTCCTTCAGCGCCTTCTTGATGTCCGACGCCCAGGTCGGATGGCGCAGGGTGAAGGTGGTGGTGGCGGACGAGCCATACTTCTTCGACAGGTACACGTTCACCTTGAACGGCACCGGCTCGGAAACCATGTAGCTGGTGGTCGGGTGCTCGGCGACGAAGCTCTTATAGGCTTCGGCGACCGCGCCGTACTTGCCGGCTTCGATCAGGGCAGTGTTGCTGTTGATCAGCGCGACGAGAGCGGCATCTCCGGTGAACATGGCGTCTTTCCTTCCCGTTGGTTGAGCAAGCGAAACGGCCGAGGCGATGCCTCAGCCGAGGTGGAACTTGGACAGGTCGCGGTGCTCGGCCTCGATCCAGCGCACCGTGCCGGTCGCGGAGCGCATCACGACGGTGTGGGTCTTCACCACGCCCTTCTCGTACTTCACGCCCTTGAGCAGGTTGCCGGTGGTCACGCCGGTGGCGGAGAACAGGCAGTCGCCGCGCACCATGTCGTGGATGGTGTAGATCTTCTTCGGGTCGGAGACGCCCATCTTCTTGGCGCGCTCGCGCTTCTCCTCGGTGTCGAGGATGAGGCGGGTGTACATCTCGCCGCCGATGCAGCGCAGCGCAGCCGCGGCCAGCACGCCCTCGGGCGCGCCACCGGTGCCCATATAGATGTCGACGCCGGTCTCGTCGGGGTTGGCGGTGTGGATCACGCCGGCGACGTCGCCGTCGGTGATGAGCTGAACCGAGGCGCCGGTCTTGCGCACGGCCTCGATGATCGCCGCGTGGCGCGGACGGTCGAGGATCAGCGCGGAAATCTCATGCGGCTTCACGCCCTTCGCCTTGGCGAGGGAGTGGATGTTGTCGGCCGGCGAACCGTCGATGTCGATGGTGCCCTTCGGGTAGCCCGGACCGATCGCGATCTTGTCCATGTAGACGTCGGGCGCATAGAGCATGGTGCCGCCCTCGGCCATCGCCATGGTGGCGATCGAGCCGGGCATGTTCTTGGCGCAGAGCGTGGTGCCTTCCAGCGGATCGACGGCGATGTCGACGGCCGGGCCCTTGCCGCTGCCGAGTTCCTCGCCGATGAACAGCATCGGCGCCTCGTCGCGCTCGCCCTCGCCGATCACGATGCGGCCGGCGATCGGCAGCCGGTTAAGCTCGCGGCGCATGGCGTCCACCGCCGCCTTGTCCGCCGCCTTTTCGTCCCCGCGCCCGCGCAGCGCCGCCGACGCCACCGCCGCGCGCTCGGTCACGCGCACCAGCTCCAGTGTCAGAATGCGTTCCAGCAACTGATCGGGTTTGACCGTAATTTCCGCCATCGTCCCAGCCCTCAATCCTTCTCGATACGTATAACCTGCGGGGGCGAGGCGATCACGCCATCGATCTCGATGGCGGCGATCGCGCGGCGCACCGCGTCTTCCGTCGTCGCATAGGTAACCAGCACCACCGGCGCGGGGTCTTCCGCGCTGTCGGCCCGATCCCCGCCATGCGGCCGGCCACGCCGGTGCTGCATTATGGACTCAAGAGAAATATTCTGCTCGGCCATATGGCGGGCAATCGCTGCCGCCGTTCCGGGCCGATCGACCGCGGCGAGACGGATATAATACCCACCTTCATGACGCTGGATTGCAGGCTTGCCCGCCGGACGCAAATTGACCGCCGGCCAGCCGAAAACCGCGCGAGGCCGCGCCGCTGCAAGGTCGCACAGGTCGCCGACCACGGCCGAGGCGGTAGCATCGCCGCCCGCGCCGGGGCCGACCAGCGTCAGCGCCACCGCATCACCATCCACCGCCACCGCATTGGTAACGCCGGAGACCTGCGCGATTGGCCAATGTTTAGGCACCATGGTCGGGTGAACCCGCAGTTCCACCGCCTCGCCGGAACGCGCGGCGACGCCCAAAAGCTTGATTCGATAGCCGAGTTCGTCGGCGGCATCGAGATCGGCAAGGGTGATGGAGCGGATGCCCTCGACATGGATCGCCTCGGGGTCCGGCTGCACGCCGAACGCGAGGCTGGCCAGCAGCGCGAGCTTGTGGGCGGTGTCGAAGCCGTCGACGTCGAAGGTCGGATCGGCCTCGGCATAGCCGAGCTGCTGGGCCTGGTCGAGGCAGCTCTCGAAGGAGAGGCCCTCATCCTTCATGCGGGTAAGGATGTAGTTGCAGGTGCCGTTGAGAATGCCCGAAACCCGCTCGACGCGGTTACCGAGCAGCGCCTCGCGCAGCGTTTTGACGATCGGAATGCCACCGGCCACCGCCGCCTCGAAGGCGATACCGACACCCTTCGCCTCCGCCGCGCGGGCCAGCGCGACGCCGTGATGGGCGAGCAACGCCTTGTTGGCGGTGGCCACGTCATGGCCGGCCTCGATAGCGGCCTCGACGGCTGCCTTTGCGATGCCATCCGAGCCGCCGATCAGCTCGACGAAGACGTCGATGTCAGGATCGCGGGCAAGGGCGAGCGCATCGTCGAACCAGCGCACGCCGGAAAGGTCGCAGTCGCGATTACGGTTGCGGTCGCGTGCGCTGACCGCCACCACCTCGACCGTGCGGCCGGTGCGCGTGGCGATGTCATCCTTGCGGCGGGCCAGCATGCGCACGACACCTGCACCGACCGTACCTAGGCCGGCGATGCCAATTCTGAGCGGCGGCGCCATGAGTAATGTCCGAACACAACGAAAAAGCAGGAAACGGCACGGGCCCGGACGTAAGGTCCGAGCCGTCAGCGTACCGCGGCGAGAGGGACGACGTTGTGCAATGTTTCGGCGCCGGTTTCAAGGAAGCGCCGGACATTGCGCGCCGCCTGCCGAATGCGCTGCTCGTTCTCCACAAGGGCGATGCGCACATAGTCGTCGCCATGTTCGCCGAAGCCCACGCCAGGAGCGACCGCGACATCCGCCTTTTCGATCAGCAGCTTGGCGAATTCCACGCTGCCAAGCGCGCGGAACTTCTCCGGGATCGGCACCCAGGCGAACATCGAGGCGCTCGGCGAGGGAATGTCCCAGCCGGCCTTGCCGAAGCTGTCGACCAGCACGTCGCGGCGCTTCTTGTAGACCGCGCGCATCTCGGCGATGCAGTCCTGCGGGCCGTTCAGCGCCGCGGCCGCCGCAACCTGGATCGGGGTATAGGCGCCGTAGTCGAGATAGGACTTCACCCGCGCAAGCGCCGCGATCAGCCGCTCGTTGCCGACCGCAAATCCCATGCGCCAGCCGGCCATGGAGAAGGTCTTGGACATCGAAGTGAACTCGACAGTGACATCCATCGCGCCCGGCACCTGCAGCACGGAAGGCGGCGGGTTGTCGTCGAAATAGACTTCCGAATAGGCGAGATCGGACAGCACGATAAGGTCGTGCTTCTTCGCGAAGGCCACGACATCACGGTAGAAATCGAGATCGGCGACGCAGGCGGTCGGGTTCGACGGGTAGCAGATCACCAGCGCCAGCGGCGAGGGAATCGAGTGCATCACCGCGCGCTCCAGCGCGTGGAAGAACTCCGGTCCCGGCTCGCAGGGCACGGAACGGATCGCCGCGCCCGCCATCAGGAAGCCGAAAGCGTGGATCGGATAGGACGGGTTCGGCACCAGGATCACGTCGCCCGGGGCGGTGATCGCCTGCGCCATGTTGGCGAAGCCTTCCTTAGAGCCCAGCGTCGCCACGACCTGGGTGTCGGGGTTCAGCTTCACGCCGAAGCGGCGTTCATAATAGGCCGCCTGCGCGCGGCGCAGGCCGGGAATGCCCTTCGACGCCGAATAGCGATCGGTATGGGGCTTGCCGATGGTGTCCTTGAGCTTCTCGATGACGTGCGTGGGGGCGTCCAGATCGGGATTGCCCATGCCGAGATCCACGATGTCGGCGCCGGCGTTACGGGCGGCGGCCTTCACACGGTTGACCTGCTCGAACACATAAGGCGGCAGCCGGCGGATACGGTGGAAATCGGTCATCGGTCTCAAGCTCCAAGCCGCCTCTTTTCCTCACGAGGTCGGCGCATCGGGCGCTTCATATCATTGTTCGCGCGCCCGCACAGCGAGGGATCTCAGTCTAAAGTGGCAGTAGCATGGCCCTGCGGTATCCTGTGGCGCTACTGCCCGGCGCTGCCGTCGTCCTGCCCGCCATCCTGCTCAATGTCGTTGAGCAATTGCTGCTCGCGCTGCTTGGCGAGGGTTTCGAGGTCGGTCTGCATTTTCGCGCGCGCGGCGGCGTCCATCACCGGGCGATCGCCGATCTGCGCGGGGGCGCCGAAGGTCGGGTAGGCGGGCTGGGGGGCGTTGGGATCGGCCTTCTTGCCCTCCTCCGGCCATTTGGTCACATCCGGCATCAGCGATTCCGCGACGCCGGCGCAGCCGCCCAGCGCAAGGCCGGCGGCCAGCAGGGTCGCCGCCGCAAGCAGACGCTGGCGCGCAGAAGGCCGCGTCCAAGCGTCGCGCGCCGGTGTCAGATCACCATGTCTTGCCACGTCCATCCTTCCACACTCGGGCTGCCGGAACGGCAGAAACGCTCGCTACTCCCGAACGGCACGTCTATGATGACTTCACCTATGAACGCACGCACCCTTGGGGACAAGCGTTGAGTGACCGAGACCCGACCCGGCGGACCGTCCGGCGCGCCGCCAAAGTCAGCAACAGCCGCGAGCCGCGCGTCGCCAGCCCGCCGGCCAGCGCAGCGCAGGAAGCGGGAAGGAACGCGGCAGGCGCGGCCCCCTCCCCCGAATCATCGGCCACGTCATCGGCGAAATCTTCGGCCAAACCGGCGCGGCCTTCGGTGAAGCCGGCAAGGTCCTCGGTGAAGCCGGCGCCTCCGGCCGCCACGGCCAAGGTCGTCGCCAAGACCGTCGCCACCAAGACAGCTGTCACCAGGACCGCGGTCGCTCCTGCGAAGACGGTCGCCGAGCCGGCCTCCGCTGCGCCATCCCGCACCCGCGGGCGCAAGCCCGATGCGGTCGAGGCGGCCCGGCCTGCCGCCAGCAAGGTGTCCGCGGCGCGCATCGCCGCCGCCAAGCAGGCTCTGGCCAGGGCCAAGGCCGCGCTGCCGCACGAACCGGAACCACCGGCCGCTCCGCGCGCGGTAAAGGCGAAGGTGAAAGCAGGCTCCGAGGTGCCCGCCGCCTCCGCGCCGGCAGCGCCCAAGACCGCGAAACCGAAGACGGCCTCCACCGAGACCGCCGCCCGCAAATCCGCCGCCCGCTCTGCCGGTGTCGGCACGGCTGCCGCCAAGCCTGCTCCCGCCAAGCCCTCTCCCGCCCAACCTGCTCCCGTCAGACCCGCTGCCGCGCCCCCGGCCTCCGCCGCACCGAAGGCCCCCGTCCTCGAAACGCTGGCGACACCGGCACCCAGGCAAGCTCCCGCCCCTGCCACAGCCGCGCCCGCCGCGAAATCCGCTCCCGAGCCGCAGGAAACGTCCTCGCCGGTTTCGATCGATTTCGAGGCCTTCGCCGGCAACCTTGCCCGGATGATCGAGGAGGGCGGCAAGGCGATGGCCGCCTATCTGCGCCCGCGCGAGGACGGCACCATCAAGGATGACGTGGCCGAGGACATCGCCGACGTCATGAAGACGCTAGGCAATGTCGCGGAATACTGGATGATCGACCCGCAGCGCGCGGTCGAGGCACAGTCACGGCTGATCGGCGGCTATCTCTCATTGTGGTCCTCGACCCTCAAGCGGCTCGGAGGGGAGGAAACAGCTCCCGTCGTCGCCCCACCAGCCCGCGATGCCCGCTTTATCGATCCGGAATGGAGCAGCAATCCGTTCTTCGACACGCTGAAGCAGACCTATCTGCTGACCGCCAACTGGGCGGAAAAGATGGTCGACGAGGCCGAGATCGACCCGCACACCAAGCACAAGGCGGAATTCTATGTCCGCCAGATCGCCGGTGCGGTCTCGCCCTCCAATTTCGTGCTCACCAATCCCGAATTGCTGCGCACCACGCTGGCTTCCAACGGCGACAATCTGGTGCGCGGCATGAAGATGCTGGCCGAGGATATCGAAGCCGGCGGCGGTGAGCTGAAGATCCGCCAGACCGACCATTCCAAGTTCAAGGTCGGCGAGAACCTCGCCACCACGCCGGGCAAGGTGATCTTCCAGAACGAGCTGATGCAGCTCATCCAGTATGCGCCCGCCACCGAGCAGGTGCTGCGCACGCCGGTGGTAATCGTGCCGCCCTGGATCAACAAATATTACGTGCTCGACCTCAACGCCGAGAAATCCTTCGTCCGCTGGGCGGTGGCGCAGGGGCTGACCGTGTTCATCGTCTCCTGGGTGAACCCGGACGCCTCGCTCGCCGCCAAGGGTTTCGGCGACTACATGCATGACGGCGTGCTGAAAGCGATCGAGGTCGCCCGCAAGGCGGCCAATGTCGAGGAGGTGCACACAGTCGGCTATTGCGTCGGCGGCACCATGCTGTCGATGACGTTGGCCTGGCTGGCGGCGGGACAACCCGGCGGCATCGCCGAGGCCGGCATCCGCTCGGCGAGCTTCCTCACCACCCAGGTCGACTTCACCTATGCCGGCGACCTGAAGGTGTTCATCGACGAAGAACAGATTTCCAGTCTCGAACGCCGCATGCTGGAATCCGGCGTGATGGAAGGCGGCAAGATGGCCCGCGCTTTCAACATGCTGCGCGCCAATGATCTGATCTGGCCCTATGTGGTGAACAATTATCTCAAGGGGCAGGCGCCGTTTCCGTTCGACATCCTGCATTGGAACTCGGATTCCACGCGGCTGCCGGCGGCGAACCACTCGTTCTACTTGCGCAATTGCTACCTCGATAACCTGTTCGCGAAAGGCAACCTGCACCTTGAGGGGCGGCAGCTCGATCTCTCCAAGGTCACGCTGCCGATCTATTCCCTCGCCACCCGCGAGGACCACATCGCGCCCGCGCAATCGGTGTTCCTCGGCATGCAGCTGTTCGGCACGCAGAGCCGCTTCGTGCTGGCGGGCTCCGGCCACATCGCCGGCGTGGTCAATCCGCCCGCGCGCGGCAAGTACCAGTACTGGACCGGCGCGACGCCCGCCGGGAAGCTGGAGGACTGGCTCGACAACGCGCAGATGCATCCCGGCTCGTGGTGGCCGGACTGGATGGCCTGGATCGAGGCGCAGGACGGCGCCCGTGTTCCCGCCCGCATCCCCGGCGATGGTCCGTTCCCGCCGTTGGAGGACGCGCCCGGCAGCTATGTGAAGGTGAACGCGTGAGGGGCACCGCCGGCCGGGCATTGCACGCCGCCTGTGGCATGATTTGGCTCGCCGCCCCGGCGGTGCTGCTGTGCCTCGCCGCCGCGCCGGCCGGCGCCGCCAGCTTCGACTGCGCCAAGGCGCGGCTTTCCGACGAGAAAGCCGTGTGCGCCGACCCCAATCTTTCCGCCCTCGACAGCGAGATGGGCGGGCTGTGGTTCGCCTATGAACGCATCCCGCTCCTAATGGGCGGCAGCGCGGCGCGGCGCGACGAGGCCCACGCCTTCCTGAGCGAGCGCGGACGCTGCGCCGGCGACATCGCCTGCCTCACCCGCGCCTATGAGACCCGCATCGCCGCGCTGCGCAAGAACCTCGCCGGCGCGCTCGACGCGCTGACGCGGCAGGCCAATTCCGATGGCGCCCCCGCGCCGCAGCCGGTGACCGACCAGGTAAGCAGCTATCTCAAGCAGTGCCGCACGCTGGGCGGCACGCCGCGCGGCAACCAGTGGCCGTTCATGATGAGCGCCGACCTCGACCGCGATGGGCAGCCCGACTATGTGCTGAACACGCAGAACCTGGCCTGCGACGGCGCAGCCACCGCCTATTGCGCCAATGACGGCTGCGACATCGCGGTCAGCCTCTCCACGGCTGGCTACCGGCCGGAGGGGCTGCGCGGCAGCGACCCGGTGCTGGCGCAGGACGCCAAGGCCACCGTGCTCGAACTCTGGGTCGACCGCTTCCAATGCCCCGACGCCGCGCCGGAGGCGGCCTGCTGGGGCACCTGGAAATGGGACGGCGCCAAGCTGAAGGCGAGCTACGCGGTGCGGGCGCGGTAGGCGCTCACGCCTGAAAGTCGACGACACCGCTCGACAGGTCGTAGACGCCGCCGACAAGACGCACCTTCCCGGCCTTTTTCGCTTCCGTGACCATGGCGCTGCCATTGCCGATCGCGCCGAGGACCAGCCGGACATTGGTGGCGATAGCGTTGCTCAGCAGGTCGCCCGGCTGCGTCTGCGCCTTCAGCACCGCCGGCAGGATCGGTTCCACCATGGTGGCGATGGCGCCGGGATACTCGGCCCTCTCGGTCACCATCTTCACCGCCGCCTCCACCGCGCCGCAGCCGCTATGACCCAGCACCAGAACCAGCGGCGCGCCGAGAACCGCGACGCCATATTCGATCGAGCCGAGCGCCGTCTGGTCGACCGTGTTGCCGGCCACGCGCACGACGAACAATTCGCCGAGGCTGGCATCGAACAGGAGCTCGGGCGAGGTGCGCGAATCCGAGCACGTCACCACCACCGCGAAAGGCGCCTGCCCGCCAGCGAGCGCGGCAATACGCTCCACGCCGCCGACCACCACGCAGGAAGCGCCCTTCACAAAGGCTTCGTTGCCGGTTTTCAGCCGGGCGAGCGCCTCGTCGCTGCTCAGCGTGGTCTTGGCCTTGGGGTCCGCTGCCAAAGCGGGCGCAACGCCCATGCGCACGCCGAGGCCGGCAGCGACACAGCCGCAGGCCAGCGTCCGGAACAGGCCGCGACGGGATAATATTCCTGACGTCGACATGACGGCTTCTCCCTCTTGTCTTGTTATGAAGGGAGAAGCTCCGGCACACTGATACCCAAGGTCAAGCTTTGCTCAGAATGCGGAGGTAAGCCGCACGCTCACGGGAACATGGCCACCTGTTCCAGCCCCAGCGTCTCGGGGAAGCCGAGCACCAGGTTCATGTTCTGCACCGCCTGGCCGGAAGCGCCCTTCACCAGATTGTCGAGCGTCGAGATGATGATGACCCGGCCCGGCTGGCGGTCCGCCACCACGCCGAGGAAGGTCATGTTCGAGCCCTTGACGAAGCGCGACTGCGGCACCTGGCCGAGCGGGAGCACATGCACGAACGGCTCGGCCTTGTAGAAGTCCGCCAGCACGCGATGCACGCCCTCCGCCCCGATGCCGGCGCCGGTCTTCACATAAATGGTCGCGTAGATGCCGCGGCTCATCGGAATGAGGTGCGGGGTGAAGCTCGGCACGATGGAGCGGCCAGCGGCCTTGGAATATTCCTGGTCCAGCTCCGCCATGTGCCGGTGGCCACCAACGCCATAAGCGTGCATGCCGTCGGTCACTTCGGTGTAGAGCAGGCTCTCCTTGGCCGAACGCCCGGCCCCGGTGACGCCGCTCTTGGCGTCGATCACGATATGGTCCGGCTCGATGGCGCCGGCCTCGATCAGCGGCACAACGGGCAGAATCGCGGTCGTGGTGTAGCAGCCGGGATTGGCGACGAGGCGCGCCTTGCGGATGTCGGCGCGATACAGCTCGACAATGCCGTAGACCGCCTCCTGCTGCAGTTCCAGCGCCTGATGCGGGTGGCCGTACCACTGCTCATAGGCGCCGGGGTCGCGCAGCCGGAAATCGGCCGACAGATCGACCATTTTGATATGCGGCGCGGTCTCGAAGACCTTCTTGATCACCTGCTGCGTGGTGCCGTGCGGCAGGGCGCAGAAGGCAAGGTCCACCTTGCTCCAGTCCACCTCGTCGATGGTGGTGAGCACGGGCAGGCTCAGCGGGGCGAATTGCGGGAACACCTCGGCCATGCTCTGGCCGGCCTTGCGGTCGGCGGTGAGCGCGACGATGTCCACGCGCGGATGACGGACCAGAAGGCGCACCAGCTCAGCGCCGGTGTAGCCCGAAGCCCCGAGTATCGCGATCCGCGCCCTGCTTTCCGTCATCTCACCGTCTCCTCGATGTCCCGCGCGCGTTCGGCGGGAAACGCGCATCTACACCCGATGGGTGTCGGACGGAAGACGGCGCGCCGCATGCCACCTTCCCGTTTGCCGGGATGGCGCGGTGGCGCGGGCAGGAGCCATGCGGCCGCCCGGCTTGCTGCCTGGCGCATAAAGGCCGATATAGAACACAGGTGCCGGCTCACGGCTGCCTCCAGGAAGCCGGGAATGATGACACCTAATGCCTTTCTGACCCTGGGCGTGCGCATGGCGCGTCTGGGCCTCGACTCGCAGATCGTGGTTGCCGAACGCCTGTCGCGCTTTGCCCGTGGCGATCTTGATTCCGGTATGGAAGCGATGCGCATGATCACCGAGAAGGCGCTGGCGCTCGCCGAGGTCAATGCCCGGATCGCCACCTCCGCCGCCACCGGGCGGCTGGAGCATGCCGGCCCGGAAATCGTCGCCATGTATGGCCGCAAGGTGCGCGCGAACCGGCGCCGCCTCAAGGGTTAGTTCAGATGGCCGGCCGCCGCGCGGGGTGACGCGTTCACGACCTGTTCCCCACGGGGAGACGGCCTGCCATAGTATCGTCTGATCGAATCACTCCAGCAGTTGCGAGCTTTCCTCAGCAATGTCGAATTCCGACGACCTGTTCGCCTCCGTACCCCCGCCCGCCCCGCGCCCGACGCCCGCAAGGGCCGAGCGTAGTCCGGCGCGCGCGCCGGCGGCAGGCAGCGGGGCGGAAGCGGCCTATACCGCCGCCGATATCGAGGTGCTGGAAGGGCTGGAGCCGGTGCGGCGCCGGCCCGGCATGTATATTGGCGGCACCGACGAGAAGGCGCTGCACCACCTCTTCGCCGAGGTGATCGACAATTCCATGGACGAGGCGGTCGCCGGCCATGCCAGTTTCATCGAGGTGGAACTTACCGCCGACGGTTTCCTCGCCGTGACCGATAACGGGCGCGGCATCCCGATCGAGAACCACCCGAAATATCCCGGCAAGTCGGCGCTGGAGGTCATCCTGACCACGCTGCATGCCGGCGGCAAGTTCGACAGCAAGGTCTATGAGACCTCGGGCGGCCTGCACGGCGTCGGCGTCTCGGTGGTGAACGCGCTCTCCGACCTCTTGGAGGTCGAGGTCGCGCGCGGGCAGGTGCTTTACCGCCAGACCTATTCGCGCGGCGTGCCGCAGGGCCCGATCGCGGAAGTCGGCCGGGTGCAGAACCGGCGCGGCACGCGCGTGCGCTTCCATCCCGACCCGCAGATCTTCGGCGCCGAGGCCCGCTTCAAGCCGGCGCGCGTGTTCAAGATGGCCCGCTCCAAGGCCTATCTGTTCGGCGGGGTGGAAATCCGCTGGAACTGCGATCCGTCGCTGGTGGCCGGCACCGACGTGCCGGAAAAGGCGATTTTCCGCTTCCCGGGCGGCTTGAAGGACTACCTCGCCGCCGACATCGCCGGGCACACGCTGGTGCATGGCGATATATTTGCCGGCAAAACATCCCGCCCCGGCGGCCACGGTTCGGCGGAATGGGCGGTGGCGTGGCTGGGGGATTCCGACGGCTCGGTCGCCTCCTACTGCAACACCATTCCCACCGCCGAGGGCGGCACCCATGAAGCGGGGTTCCGCGCGGTGCTGCTCAAGGGCCTGCGTGACCATGCCGAGCGCACCGGCAACGCCAAGCGCGCCGCAATCATCACCGGCGACGACGTGATGGCGGGCTGCGCGGCCATGCTCTCGGTCTTCGTCCGCGAGCCGGAATTCCAGGGCCAGACCAAGGAAAAGCTCGCCACGGCCGAGGCTGCGCGCATCGTCGAGGCCGCGATGCGCGACCCGTTCGACCATTGGCTCGCCGGAAACCCGGTGCAGGCCGGGCGGCTGCTCGACTGGGTGATCGAGCGCGCCGACGAGCGGCTGCGCCGCCGGCAGGAAAAGGAAGTCTCGCGCAAGAGCGCGGTGCGCAAGCTGCGCCTGCCCGGCAAGCTGGCGGACTGCTCCAATAATTCCGCAGCCGGCTCAGAACTTTTCATCGTCGAAGGCGATTCGGCCGGCGGCTCGGCCAAGCAGGCGCGCGAGCGCCAGAGCCAGGCGGTGCTGCCCCTGCGCGGCAAGATACTGAACGTCGCCAGCGCCACCCGCGACAAGCTCGCCCAGAACCAGCAGCTCGCCGACCTGTTGCAGGCACTGGGCTGCGGCTCCGGCGCGCATTATCGCGACGAGGATCTGCGCTATGAGCGCGTGATCATCATGACAGACGCCGATGTCGACGGCGCGCATATCGCCTCGCTGCTGGTGACCTTCTTCTTCCGCCAGATGCCCAAGCTGATCGAGAACGGGCACCTGTTTCTCGCCGTGCCCCCGCTCTACCGCATCACGCAGGGCGCCAAGACGCTCTATGCCCGCGACGAGGCGCATCGCGACGAACTGCTCCGGAAGGAATTCTCCGGGCGCGGCAAGGTGGATATCGGCCGCTTCAAGGGCCTCGGCGAGATGATGCCGGCGCAGCTCAAGGAAACCACGATGAACCCGAAGACGCGCACCCTGCTGCGCGTCACCGTCGCCGATGCCGAGCGCGCGACCACCGCCGACACGGTGGAGCGGCTGATGGGCAACAAGCCGGAAAGCCGCTTCGCCTTCATCTCCGAACGCGCGGCCTTTGCCGGCGAGGAACTGCTGGACATCTGAGCGGCGGGCCCGCCCTCACCGCCGCTCGAACGCGATCCTCGCCGCCAGCATCAGGAAAATGCCGCCGGTCGCGATCTGGAACGCGCGGGCGATCCGCGCCCGGCTCATCAGCCAGCCGCCGATGCGGCCGGCGAACAGGCCGACCGCGAGGTTCACCACCGTTCCGCCGATGTTGAACACCAGCCCGAGCAGCAGGAACTGCAGGAAGGTCGAGCCGCGCGCGGGATCGACGAATTGCGGCAGGAAGGCGAGGATGAACACCGCAACCTTGGGGTTGAGCACGTTCACCACCACCGCCTCGCGGAACGCCCGCCCCGGCGTGGTGCGCCGCGCCCCTTCAGCCGACAGAGGCAGTGCCGGCGAGCGAAAGGCCTGCACGGCGAGCCACACCAGATAGGCGACGCCGGCCCAGCGGATCGCCTCGAAGGCGCCGGGATGGGTGGCAAGCAGCGCCGCCAGCCCCAGCGCGGCGGCCAGCGTGTGCACCATGCCCCCGGCCGCGATGCCGAAGCTCGCCGCCACCCCGGCGCGCGGGCCGGACTTCATGCCCTGCCCGAGACAGAACAGCATGTCGTTGCCCGGCGTCAGGTTCAGCGCCAGCGCGGCGGGGATAAAGACCAGAAGCGTCTCGACGGGGATCATGGTTTGCCCTTGCCATCATTGCGAGGCGGTGGGTGCCCGCAGTGGGACACGGCAACAAGCCGCTAGTGATGAAACATCAGCGTTCAATCCCCAGCGTTTGGATATGGCGGCTGCCGGCGCAGTCGTTAGTCCCTGCACAGTCCGCCAGCAACCCGCCGACTACTCCCCAGGTATCTCAATGGAGGGCCCCAGTACGAGATCGTCTGGCGTGTAGCGCTCGATCCGACCGGGGAGATAATAGATGTCGGACACTCGATCATGCTCGGCTACGGTCCACTCGGTGTTGCCCGCCTTTCGGACCCACAAGAAGGACGTCGCAGCCTCCCCGCTTTGCCGCTTCTCTCTGACGTCGGGCGTTATCCCGTTGACCAGCATGTCGGAAATGCGAGCTGCCACCGTGTCGGGAATCGGCTTGCCGCCCGTCGCCCATCGACGAGCCGTGCGAACATCGACCCCCAGCAGCTTCGCCAACGCCGCGGGCGAGAGGTTGAGTTTTGCGAGAGCTGCCTGAAGTTCGGCGAAGGTCATGGCAGTACACCTGTCAGCACATAGCGCAGGATCTGCACGACCTGCTCTGGTTGCTCGGCGACCGCGAGAGCTGCGGCATCGACCTCTTTCAGCGCATGCTGGTGGTCGGGCCCATGAAGTATGATCAGCGACTTGCCCAGGCCGGCGGCCATGCCGGCATCAAAGGCGGCGTTCCATTGCTTGTACTTCTCGCCGAACCGAACAACCACGACGTCCGCCTGCTCGATCCCACGGCGCGTTCGAATGGCGTTGATCTGTGCGCCCTTGCGATCGTGCCAGAACTTGTTCGGCTCCGCACCGAGGATAGCGACGCCGCAATCATCACTCGCCGCGTGATCGGTGACGGGGCCGTGGAAGGCGACGTCGAGATCCTTCGCGCCATCGATGATCTGCTCGCGCCAGTCGGTGTGGATTTCGCCGGACAGGTAAACTTGCAGCGTCATGACATGCCTCTCGCACTGTGCGTTGGTGCGGGATGTAGCAAACCGAGCCGCCTTTGGCACCCGCCTGAGCCTAAACCTTACACGGCTGGCGGTGCTTCGGGCTCGGGATCGACGGCGACAATCTCCATTGTGCCGGCGGGCAGCTCCACCTCGTCGCCGATCCATTTGCCGAGCAGCGCGCGCGAGACCGGCGCGTTCCAACCGATGCGCCCAAGCTTCGGATCGGCCTCGTCCTCGCCGACGATGCGGAAGCTGCGGCGGGCGCCGCGCGCATCCTCCAGCGTCGCCGCCATGCCGATGGCGATGCGCTCCTCGCCCGGCACTGGCTCGACCATTTCGGCGCTGGCGCGGCGCTGCGTCCAGTAGCGCAGGTCGCGCGCGGCGAGCGCGGCGGCGTCGAGGTCGCCGCTCGCCTGTGCCGCGCCCCTCGCCTCGCGCAGCCGCGCGATCTCGGCGTCGATCAGCGCGAGCCCGCGCCGCGTCACCAGGTTGCGCGCGGTGCTCACCGGCCGCTCGGGCGGCGCCTCGGGGCCGCCATCCTCCTTCACGAAAGCCCGGCTCATGCCACCAACCGTCCTCCCAGCGTCCTCATTGTGCAGCCCGCGGGCCACACCGGCCCGCAAACTCTTGACAGCCGCGAAATCCATTGACTTTCGGGGCTTTGTCCCTATGTTGCAACGCGTCGTCTTAACCTGTCCGAACGATGCGCCCCGCGCGAAGACGATGCAGCCCGTCCCCGGTTACGGCTCGAGGGATCCGGTGAGCGGTGCGCTGCCGCAGAATTGATCCTAGATGCCTTTTAACGAACTGGGCCTGAGCGACAAGGTGCTCGCGGCTGTCGAGGCCACCGGCTATACCGAGCCGACGCCGATTCAGGCGCAGGCCATCCCGCATGTGCTTGCGCGCCGCGACGTTCTGGGCCTCGCCCAGACCGGCACCGGCAAGACCGCCGCCTTCACGCTGCCCATGCTGACCCTGCTGGAACAGGGCCGCGCCCGCGCCCGCATGCCGCGCACGCTCATCCTTGAGCCGACCCGCGAGCTGGCCGCGCAGGTGGAGGAGAACTTCACCCGCTACGGCAAGAACCACAAGCTGAATGTCGCGCTGCTGATCGGCGGCGTCTCGTTCGGCGACCAGGACGCCAAGCTGGTGCGCGGCGTCGATGTGCTGATCGCCACACCCGGACGCCTGCTCGATCATGTCGAGCGCGGGCGCCTGCTGCTCTCCGGCATCGAGATCCTGGTCATCGACGAAGCCGACCGCATGCTGGACATGGGCTTCATCCCGGACATCGAACGCATCTGCAAGCTGGTGCCGTTCACCCGCCAGACGCTGTTCTTCTCCGCGACGATGCCGCCGGAAATCCAGCGCCTCGTCTCGCAGTTCCTGTCCAACCCGGTGCAGGTCGAGGCGTCCCGCCCCTCCTCCACCGGCGAGAACATCACCCAGCTGCTGGTGGCGACCGGCCGCGAGGATTACGAGAAGCGCGAAAAGCTGCGCGAACTTATCGACAGTGCGGAAAACCTGCAGAACGGCATCATCTTCTGCAACCGCAAGAGCGAGGTCGCGGTCGTTCACAAGTCGCTGCTGCGCCACGGCTACAAGGCGGTGTGCCTGCACGGCGACATGGACCAGCGCTCGCGCATGCAGGCGCTGGACGCGTTCCGCACCGGCGAAGCCAACCTGCTGGTCGCCTCCGACGTCGCCGCGCGCGGCCTCGACATTCCGGCGGTGAGCCACGTCTTCAACTATGACGCGCCCCACCACGCCGAGGATTATGTGCACCGCATCGGCCGCACCGGCCGCGCGGGCCGCTCCGGCGCGGCGTTCACGCTCGTCGCCCATGCCGACACCAAGTCGCTGGCGGCGATCGAGAAGCTGATCGGCAAGTCCATCGACTGGAAAGACGGCGTGGAACTCGGCGAGGCTCCGCCGCGCGAGGCGCGCTCCGGCCATGGCCGCTCCGGCAGCTCGCGCGGGGGCGAATCCCGCTCCTCGGAGCGTGGTTCCGGCGAGCGCGAGCGCAAGGGCGCCCGTCCCGCCCGCCGCCGCGACGGCACGGAGCGCCCGGCCGCCCCGGCCGAGATCGAGGCCGCCGCGCCCGAGCTTGTTCAGGATAGCGAGCCGGTCGCCAAGCCCGCCCGCAGCCGCAGCCGCCGTCCGGCCAAGGACGCGGCTCCCGCCGAAGCCGCCGCGCCCGCCAGTGAGCCGCGTGCCGAACGCGCCCCGCGCCCGGCCGGCAAGGACGGCTCGGCCAAGGCCAGCCCGGCCCGCGCGCCGGTGACGCCGATCACGCCGCGCCGCAATGAGGATCGCCCGTCGCGTCACGACGAGCCGGCGGATACCTCGCACCTCCCGGCCTTCCTGCTGCGCCCGGTGCGCATCAAGGCCGGCTGACAAACGCCTCCGGCCCGCGAATGCACGCGGGCCTTGGCCGCCGGGCGACGCGGACGGGCGACACGGAGCGCTCCTGCCCGTTAAACGGCCACCCCGGCCTTGGCCGTGCTGCGCTTGGGCCGCGCGGGCACCTCGGCCTCCGCGGCCGGCGGCGGCGCGGGTCGCAGCAGCGAGCGTACATGCGTGGTGAGCGCGGTCTTGATCGCGCCGGCATCGCTTGGAGCTGCCCAGCCCGACATGGTGATCTCCACCCGATCGAACCCCATTTTGGTGATGGCGACAGACGGTCCCGGCTGCGTCTTCACGCGCGCGTCGCCTTCCAGGAACGCCTTGGCCCGCGCCAACAGGCCTTCGACATCGCTATCCGGCTTCACCTCGACCACCAGATCGAAGCGGCGCAGATCGTAGGCGGATTTGTTGACGATCGGCGAGCCCCAGACCTTTCCATTCGGGATCAGTACCTGAACATTGTCGCCGGACGCGATCTCGGTGGTGAACAGCGAGAGGCCCTTCACCGTCCCCGACTCGCCGCCGACCTCCACCGCATCGCCCACGCGGAACGGGCGGAACAGCAGCAGCATCACCCCGGCCGCCAAATTGGTCAGCGTGCCCTGCAGAGCGAGGCCGATGGCCAGCGAGGTCGCGCCCAGCACCGCGATGATGCTGGTGGTCTGGATGCCGAAGCGCTGGAGCACGGCGACGCCGACGAACACCAGCACGCCATAGCGGCACAGATTGGCGAGGAAGCCTGCCACGGTGGGATCGACCCGGTGCGTCGCGGCCAGAGCCCGCAGCACCATGCGCTCAAGGACGCTCGCGATCCACCATCCCGCGACCAGCAGGCCGAGCGCATAGACCACGTTCAGCCCGTAAAGGACGAACAGATTGCCGAGTTCTTCGAGGTTCATGCCGTGCTCCGTCATCGCCATCCAAGGCGTAACGGATGAGAGCGGCGCGGGTTCACTCGCCGCGCGGATTACCGGGCCGCATGCGCCGGCGCGGCAGGGTGCGCGCCACCGCCGCCGCCCGCGCCACGCCGAGAGCCTGCCGGGCCAGCGCGGCGAGTTGCTCGCCATCGTCCAGCGCGCTCTCGGGCAGCGACCAGAAACCCATGGTCACCGGCTTACCCTGCTTTTCATAAGTGAAGGCACGGCCGCCGGCCGCGCGCAGCGTGCCCGCCAAAGCGGCATCGGCTTTCAGGAAAATCTGACCGTCGACGCAGATCGCGATCATCAGCCCGTCGGCATAGATGCCGCTGCCGCCGAACATCGCGCGCACGCGCACGGGACCGAAGACGGCAAAAACATCTTCGATCGCCGCCGCGTCCATGGGGCGTGGCCTCAGGCGCGCGGCTCGAAACCCTCGGCGCGTACCGGGGTGATGGCCACGGATTCGCCGCAGCCGCAGGCCGAGGTCTGGTTCGGATTGTTGAACACGAACTGGGCGGACATCTTGTCGGCCTTGAAGTCCATCTCGGTGCCGAGCAGATACATGATCGCCTTGGGGTCGATCAGCACCTTCACGCCCTTGTCCTCGACCACCTCGTCGAAGCGCCCGGCCTCCTCGGCGAACTCCATCGTGTATTCCATGCCGGCGCAGCCGCCATTCTTCACGCCGACGCGCAGGCCCACCACCGGCTTTTCAGAGCGGGCGATGATGGAGCGCACGCGCTCGGCGGCGGCGTCGGTGAGCCGCATGACGGGCGGACGGGAGCGGGGAAGGGCCATGTCGTTCATCTCCTAATCGACGCCGGTTCAAGGCCGGCGGATCGGTACGCTCAAGATGGGGTATCCGCGTGGCGCAGGCAAGGGCGCAAGCGGCGGGACTGCCCCGCTCCCTCGTCATTGCGCCGCCTGGCCGTCCTCAGTAGTTCGGCCACAGCCCCGGCGTCGCCAGCTCCACCAGATGGCCGTCCGGGTCGCGGAAATAGAGGCTGACGCCGCCGCCCTTCCAGTCGACCCTGCCCTCGACCGCCACCTGCGCGGCCGCCAGATGCGATTCCCAGGCGGGCAGCGCCTCGGCGGGGATTCCCAGCGCATAGTGCAGCGGGCCGTGGCCGTCATGGGGCGGGATGGTGCCTTCCGCCATAGTCACCGGTTCCAGCGTCGCCCCGCGCAGGAACAGCAGCAGCACGCTGCCGGGACCGGCGTCATAGGCCGCAATTCGGTCATCGGCGATCATCGGCTTCAGGCCGAGCACGTCCTCATAGAAGGCGCGGGCGCGGGGGAGATCGTCGACATAGAGCCCGGTCTCGACCACACCGGAGATCGGCGGCGCGGACATGGGCGGCCTACCAGAGGTTCAGCGTCAGCCGCGCCTCTTCCGACATCCGGCCCTGGTCCCACGGCGGATCGAAGGTGAGGTTGACGTTGACGCCGGCCACGCCGCCGACGCTCGCCACCGCGCCTTCCACCATGCCGGGAAGCTCGGCGGCGGAGGGGCAGTTCGGCGTGGTCAGCGTCATCTCGACAGCCACCTGCCGATCATCGGTGATGTCGACCTTGTAGATCAGGCCGAGCTCATAGATGTCGACCGGGATTTCCGGGTCGTAGACGGACTTCAGCGCCGCGACGATATCGTCGGTCAGGCGTTCGAGTTCGTCGGCCGGAATCGACGAGTCGATGGACGGCACGTTCGGGCCGTCGGTTGCAGTCTCGCTCATGCGAACAGATCCTGAGCCTTGATGAGGGCGTCGGCGAGAATGTCGACCTCCTCATGCGTGTTGTAGAGCGCGAACGACGCCCGGCACGTCGCCGTTACACCATATCGCCCCAGAAGCGGCATTGCGCAATGGGTGCCGGCGCGGACGGCGACGCCGGCGCGGTCGATGATGGTGGCGATGTCGTGGGGATGGGCGCCCTCGATATCGAAGGCGAAGATCGCGCCCTTGCCCGGCGCGTCGCCATAGAGGCGCAGCGAATTGATCCGCGACAGGCGCTCGCGGGCATAAGAGGCGAGCGAGGCTTCATGCGCGGCGATGCGCTCGCGCCCGAGGCTCTCCATATAGACCAGCGCCTCGCCGAGGCCGATGGCCTGCACGATGGGCGGGGTGCCGGCCTCGAAGCGGTGGGGCGGCTCGCCATAGGTGACGCCCTCCTCGGTGACGGTGCGGATCATCTCGCCGCCGCCCTCGTAAGGCGGCATTTTCTCCAGCAGCGCCCGCTTGCCATACAGCACGCCGATGCCGGTCGGTCCGTAGAGCTTGTGGCCGGTGATGCCGTAGAAGTCGACATCGAGGTCCTGCACGTCGACCGGCATGTGCACGCTCGACTGAGCGCCGTCGACCACCACCACGGCGCCGACCTCATGGGCGAGGCGGGCGATCTCCTTGATCGGCGTCACCGTGCCGAGCACGTTGGACATATGGGTGATGGCCACCACCTTGGTGCGCTCGGTCAGCAGCGCCTTGAAGGCGTCGAGGTCGAACGCGCCGTCTTCCGTCACCGGCGCCCATTTGATCACCGCGCCCTTGCGCTCGCGCAGGTAGTTCCACGGCACGATGTTGGAGTGGTGCTCCATGATCGAGAGCACGATCTCGTCGCCCTCGCCGATCGACTGGCCGAGCGAGGAGGCGACGAGGTTCAGCGCGCCGGTGACGGAGCGGGTGAAGATCACCTCTTCCAGCGACGGCGCGTTGAGGAAGGCGCGCACGCGCTCGCGGGCCTGCTCATAGGCTTCGGTCATCGCATTGGCGAGGAAATGCAGGCCGCGATGGACGTTGGAATATTCGTTCTCATAGGCGTAGCGCATGCGGTCCAGCACCTGGACCGGCTTCTGCGCCGAGGCGCCGTTGTCGAGATAGACCAGCTTCTTGCCGTAGACCTGCTTGGACAGGATCGGGAAATCCTGCCGCACCAGATTCACGTCATAGCGGTCGCCGGAAACCGCGGGGTGTAATGCGACAGGCTCACTCATCGAGTGCCCCTCCAAAGGGCGTCATCCCGGCCGTCGCGACGCGCGGAGCCGGGATCGCGGGCCGATAATGGCCCTCATTCCTTGAGAGCGATCCCGGATCGCGGCAGTGCCGCGTCCGGGATGACGACATCGGGTATCAGCCCCGCGCCTTGAGCCAGCTTTCCGCGCGCTCGACCAGCGCCTCGCGCAGCACGTCGTTCTCGACCGTCTCGATGGCCTCGCCGACGAAAGCCTGCACCAGAAGGCTCTGCGCCTCTTTCAGCGGAATGCCGCGGGCGCGCAGGTAGAACAGCAGATCCTCGTCGATCGCGCCGCAGGTGGCGCCGTGGCCGCAGGCGACGTCGTCGGCGAAGATTTCCAGCTCCGGCTTGTTGTCCATCTCGGCATCGTCGCCGAGCAGCAGCGCGCGGCTCATCATCCGCCCGTCGGTCTTCTGGGCGGCCTGACGGACCACGATCTTGCCCTGGAACACCGCGCGGGAATTGTCATCCAGCACGTGCTTGAACAGCTCCCGGCTCTCGCAGCCCGGCACGGTGTGGTCGACGAACAGCGTGGAATCCACATGCTGGCGCCCCTTCACCAGCACCGCGCCGTTGAAGGCGACATGGCTGTCGGCGCCCGAGAGCGTCGCGTAAAGCGAGGTGCGGGCGACCGCCGCGCCGCTGGAGAAGCCGAAGGCATGAAGCTGCGCATTGCGGCCGACATCGAACAGCAGCGTGGCAAGGTGGATCGCCGCGGCGCCCTCCTCCTGAAGCCGCACCACGTCGAGATGGGCCTCGTCGCCCACCACGAACTCGGTCGCCACATTCGCCTGATAGGCGAGGCCATCCGGCCCCTCGAAGCTCTCGGCATAGGTGAAGTGCGCGCCGGCGCCGACGATCACCAGCGAACGGGCGAAGCTCGCCGCCGCGATATCCCCGGCGAAGACATGCGCGATATGGACCGGACGTTCGATCTGAGCGCCCGGCGCGACCGTGATGACGAGGCCATCGCTCGCCAGTGCTGTGTTCAGGGCCAGCGCCGCGTCGTAGCGCGCGGGCACGATGCCGCCGAGCTGGCCGAGCACCGCATCCCCGCTCGCAAGCGCGTCGGCGAGGGTGGAGATGGTCAGGCCGCTCTCAAGGGCGTCGAGATCGGACAGCTCGCGCACCACCGCGCCATTGGCGACGACGATGCGGCGCACCTCCGCGCCGTTCAGCAGCCGCGCGCGGGCGTCCGCCTGCGCCACCGTGGCGGGCGACGCCAGCGGCACCGCCTCGCGCATCAGATTGCGCAGGTCGGTGTACTTCCATTCCTCGACACGCCGGTGCGGCAGGCCATTCTCGACGAAGGCGCGGGCGCTGGCGCGGCGCAGATCGGCGAGCCGGCCACCGCCGGCCTCGGGCAGCGTGCCGAGCGCGCTCACCAGCGCCTGCTCGGCCGGGGTCCTTATCGGACGGATGTCAGCGTTCATCTCAGCCACCTCACGCCGCGTCCTGCTGGTACTCGGCATAGCCATTGGCTTCGAGCTCAAGGGCGAGCTCCTTGCCGCCGGAGCGCACGATGCGGCCCTTGTTCATGACATGCACGAAGTCCGGGACGATGTGGTTGAGCAGGCGCTGATAATGGGTGATGACGATCATGCCGCGATCGGGCGAGCGCAGCGCGTTCACGCCTTCCGACACCACCTTCAGCGCGTCGATGTCGAGGCCGGAATCGGTCTCGTCGAGGATGCAGATCTTCGGCTCCAGAATGGCCATCTGGAGGATTTCCATCCGCTTCTTCTCGCCGCCGGAGAAGCCGACATTCACGCCGCGCTTGAGCATGTCCGGGTTGATGCCGAGCGCGCCGGACTTGGCCTTCACCAGGCGCAGGAAGTCCGGGGTGGAGATTTCCGCCTCGCCGCGCTTCTTGCGCTGGGCGTTCAGCGCCGCGCGCAGGAAGGTCATGGTGGCGACGCCGGGCACCTCGATCGGGTACTGGAAGGCGAGGAACACGCCCTTGGCGGCGCGCTCGTCGATTTCCATCTCCAGCAGGTCTTCGCCGTCGAGCGTCACCGAGCCGTCGGTGACCTCATAGTCCTCCTTGCCGGCGAGGATGTAGGACAGCGTGGACTTGCCGGAGCCGTTCGGCCCCATGATGGCGTGGACTTCGCCGGGGTTCACCTTCAGCGAGAGACCCTTGAGGATTTCCTTGCCCTCGTCGCCGTCGATCTTGGCGTGGAGGTTATCGATGTCGAGCATGGCCATGACGTTCATTCCATCGTGACGCGCGGTATCCCGGCCGGTGCCGGAGCGCGCTGTAATCCTAGGAGACGATCCCGGCTCGCGGCGCCGCCGCGTCCGGGATGACGATTGCGTGTTCAGGCCGCCGTCAGCCCACCGAGCCTTCGAGGCTCACCGAGATCAGCTTCTGCGCTTCCACCGCGAACTCCATGGGGAGTTGCTGGAGCACATCCTTGACGAAGCCATTCACGATCAGCGCGGTGGCTTCCTCGGGATCGAGGCCGCGCTGGCGGCAGTAGAACAGCTGGTCCTCGGAGATCTTCGAGGTCGTCGCCTCATGCTCGAAATGCGCGCTGGCGTTCTTCGATTCGATATAGGGCACGGTGTGCGCCCCGCACTTGTCGCCGATCAGCAGGCTGTCGCAGTTCGTGAAGTTGCGCGCGCCGGTGGCCTTCTTGTGCGCTGTGACGAGGCCGCGATAGGTGTTGTCCGAGTAGCCGGCCGCGATGCCCTTGGAGATGATGCGGCTCGACGTGTTCTTGCCGAGATGGATCATCTTGGTGCCGCTGTCGACCTGCTGGCGCCCGTTGGAAATCGCGATCGAGTAGAACTCGCCCTGCGAGTTGTCGCCGCGCAGGATGCAGCTCGGGTACTTCCAGGTGATCGCCGAGCCGGTCTCGACCTGGGTCCAGGAAATCTTGGAACGATCGCCCCGGCAGTCGCCGCGCTTGGTGACGAAGTTGAAGATGCCGCCCTTGCCGTCCTTGTCGCCGGGATACCAGTTCTGGACGGTGGAGTACTTGATTTCGGCATCGGCCAGCGCCACCAGCTCGACCACCGCGGCGTGGAGCTGGTTCTCGTCGCGCATCGGGGCCGTGCAGCCTTCGAGATAGCTCACATAGGCGCCTTCATCCGCGATGATCAGCGTGCGCTCGAACTGGCCGGTATTGCGCTCGTTGATGCGGAAATAGGTCGAGAGCTCCATCGGGCAGCGCACGCCCTTGGGCACGTAGACGAACGAGCCGTCGGAGAACACCGCCGAGTTCAGCGTCGCGAAGAAATTGTCGGTGACCGGGACCACCGAGCCGAGATACTTCTTCACCAGCTCGGGATATTCGCGGATCGCTTCCGAGATCGGCATGAAGATCACGCCGGCCTTGGCAAGCTCCTCCTTGAAGGTGGTCGCCACCGAGACGGAATCGAACACCGCGTCCACGGCCACCTTGGAGCCGCCGGTGCTCTCGATGCCGAGCAGCGCGTCGCGCTCGCGCAGCGGGATGCCGAGCTTCTCGTACGTTGCAAGGATCTCCGGGTCGATATCGTCGATCGACTTCGGCCCATCCTTCGCCTTGGGCGCGGAATAGTAATACAGGTCCTGATAGTCGATGGCCGGGTAGCTCACGCGCGCCCAGTCCGGCTCGCGCATGGTCTGCCAGCGACGGAACGCCTCAAGGCGCCATTCCAGCATCCATTCCGGCTCGTTCTTCTTGGCCGAGATGAAGCGAACGGTGTTCTCGTCGAGCCCTTTCGGCGCCTTCTCCGACTCGATATCGGTGAAGAACCCGTATTTGTACTGATCGACGTCGATGGAGCGGACCTGCTCCACTGTCTCCTGTACGGCCGGCATCGTCTCTCTCCTCTCCCACGCGGGTTCAAGGCCCGCGGGTCAGGTCAACAAGTCTTCGACACGGGCGCCGTATGAAAGGTGCGCCCGGATGGCTTCGCCCTACGCCGCGCGCGAGCGGCGCAGCAGGCCCGGCATCACCCGGCGGAACACGCCGAGCGCCCGGTCGACATCCTCTTCCCCGCTCGACCAGCCGAACGACAGGCGGAAGGCCGAACGCGCGATACGCTCCGGCACCCCCATGGCGGACAGCACATGAGAGGGGCCGACCTTGCCCGACGAACAGGCCGCACCGGCGCTCACCGCCAGCCCCGCCAGATCGAGCGCGATCACCATGGTCTCCGCCGGCACGCCCGGCAGCGACAGGCTTGTGGTGTTCGGCAGCCGGTCGACATCGCCGACCAGCAGGACAAGCTCGGGAAACTCGCACCTTAGAGCGCTTTCAAGCCGATCGCGCAAGGCAGCGATACGTATTTGTTCTGATTCTAAACTGACCCTCGCCACCTGCGCCGCCGCCCCGAAAGCGGCAATCGCCGGCACGTTCTCGCTGCCCGCGCGCAGCCCGCGCTCCTGCCCGCCGCCACCGATCAGCGCGGCCGGGCGAAGCTCCTCGTCCACCAGCACAAGGGCGCCGGCACCGGGCGCGCCGCCGATCTTGTGCGCGGACACCGAGAGCAGGTCGACGCCGAGCGCGCGGGCGTCGACATCGATGCGTCCCGCCGCCTGCACCGCGTCGCTATGCACCAGCGCGCCATGGCCATGCGCACGGCGCGCGGCTTCCGCCACAGGCTGCACCACGCCGGTCTCGTTATTGGCCAGCATCACCGAGACCAGCGCCCGGCGGCCGGCGGCGGCATGACGGGAAAGCGCAGCCTCCAGCGCGCCGAGGTCCAACCGCCCGCGCGCGTCGACCGGCAGCACCTCGACCTTCTCCGGCGCGAAGCGATGGCCGCGCAGCACGGCGGAATGCTCCACCGCGCTCACCAGTAGCACGTCGAGCGGGACGTCCTCGCCGCCGCGCTGATAATGCGGCGTCAGCGCCAGCACGTCGGCCTCGGTGCCGCTGGAGGTGAACACCACCCCGCGCGCGCCCGCCCCGACCAAAGCGGCGACATGGGCCCGCGCGGCCTCGATCTCCTGGCGCGCGCCGCGCCCCTCGCCATGGATCGACGAGGGGTTGCCGGTCACCGCGAAGACGTCGGCCATCGCCCGCGCCGCCTCGGGGCGGATCGGCGAGGTCGCATTGTGATCGAGATAGACGCGTTCGTTCATGTCATCCACGGGCTCGAAATCCGGACGGCCCACCCTATATAGGGAAAAGCCTCGCCGAGGGGGCCGGCCTTTCGCAATGCTTGCAAAAAAGGGCCATCTCCTTCATAGCTTGGCCAACTCTTCTGCTGCTGGAAGATATCGTGTCGCACAATTGAATCTGCAACCGATGCAATCCAGCGTAGAATATTAGAATTATTCTAATAAGTTAAGGTCCCTACCCTGTGTCGTCAAGGCGCCGGCGGTAATCAGGAGCCCGGAGGGGACGAGCGCGGATCATCCGCCGCTGTTTCCAAAGGACCACGATCCGGCCCGCGCCGCACCCCCAAGGTCACGAACTTCATGCCTGAGGTCATTTTTACCGGCGAGAAGGGGCGGCTCGAAGGCCGCTACCAGCCGGCCAAGACGCGTCGCGCGCCGATCGCCATCATCCTGCACCCGCACCCCCAGTTCGGCGGCACGATGAACAACCCGGTCGTCTACAACCTCTATTACCAGTTCGTGAACCGGGGCTTCTCGACCCTGCGCTTCAACTTTCGCGGCGTCGGCCGCTCGCAGGGCTCGTTCGACCATGGCCAGGGCGAGCTGGCGGATGCCGCCGCCGCGCTGGACTGGGCACAGTCGATCAACCCGGACGCCCGCGCCTGCTGGATCGCCGGCTTCTCCTTCGGCGCCTGGATCGGCATGCAGCTTCTGATGCGCCGCCCCGAGGTGGAGGGCTTCATCTCCATCGCCGCGCCGGCGAACCTGTATGATTTCTCGTTCCTCGCCCCCTGCCCGTCCTCCGGCCTGTTCGTGCACGGCGACAAGGACGCGGTGGTGCCGTTCTCCGCCGTCACCGGCCTCGTCGAGAAGCTGAAGACGCAGAAGGGCATCGTCATCGACCAGCAGACCGTCCCCGGCGCCAACCACTTCTTCGACGGCAAGACCGAGGATCTGATGGAAGTGATCGGCGGCTATCTCGACAAGCGCCTGCCCGGCACCGCGATCAAGAAGATCACCGCGGCCTGAGCCTTCGCGCCCCTTCGGGGCGTCTCACATACGAAAAGCCCGGCGCTCATCACGCCGGGCTTTTTGCTGTGCGGGGGTCTAAAAGCTCAGTTGAAGACGAGCTGGGCCGGGTTGGTCACGGTCACGCGGTCGCCGCGCCGGGCGATCTCGACCACGCTCGGGGAGGTTTCCACCGCGCCGGGAACCGAGAAGCTCACCGCCTGCTCCGGCTGCAACGTGGCCGCGACGCGGATCGGGGCGCCGCCGGCGACGCTCAGCGTGGCGACGACATGGTAGCCGTCCGCTTCGTCGGTGTAATAGGCCACGCCGTTGACGTAGCCGATATTGATGACCTGCGCCGCCTCGGGACGAAGGCCGGACGACCTCTCCTCGGCGCGGGCGGGAACGAGCAGGGCGATCGCGAGAAGGGCGGCGATCAGGCCGAGCGGAATGAGGTCGCTTAACAGCTCAAGCGGGCGAAAGGTCGTGCGCATCGAAGGCTCCACAAGGTTCTGTCCAGGCGTGTTAATCGGGAAGCTGCCTGCCTGGCGAGCCGGACTTCCGGGAGCCCTCAAGATAAGCGAATATTGTTGCAGCGCATCATTCGTGTATGCATTGCACCATTGCGTTTCAGGAATATTGGGGCGACTTGTCGCAATATTCAGCTTTCCTGAATGCACGATTCAGATGAACTATGCCGATCCCGATACTGTCCGCTCGTTCGCAACGATGACCCCGCCGGTCATCGGCGCCGGCACCCCGGTGGTGCCGGGAAAGCTCAGCGGCAGGCCGCGCAGGCTGCGCACCGCGAGGAAGGCGAAGGCCTGTGCCTCCATATCGTCGGACGACCAACCGACCTCATCGGCGGTCTCGGTTTTGATGCCGGTGCGCTCGCCAAGCATGCGCAGCAGCGTCAGGTTATGCGCACCGCCGCCCGCAGCGATCAACCGCTCCGGCCGAGCCGGCAGGAAGCGCAGCACGGCCCCGACACAGGCGGCGGTAAGCGCGGTCAGCGTCGCCGCGCCATCCGCCGTGCTCATGCCGGCAAGGCCGCCGTGCTCCTCGACCCAGCCACGGAAATCGTTGCGATCGAGCGACTTCGGCGGCGGGCGGTGAAAGAACGGGTGGCCGAGCAGCCGTTCGATCGCCGCCTCGTCCACCATCCCGGCTTTGGCGATGGCGCCGTCCTCGTCGAAAGGCAGGCCGGTGCGGGATTTAACGAAGTCGTCGACCAGCGCATTGGCCGGCCCGGTATCGCAGGCGATGGGATCGCGCATGCCGTCGATGTAAGAAATGTTGGCAACACCCCCGAGATTGAGCACCAGCAGCGGCTTGGCCGGTCCGAGACCACGCGCCAGCGCCCGATGATAGACCGGCACCAGCGGTGCACCTTGTCCGCCGGCGGCGACATCGGCGGCGCGCATGTCGTAAACCAGCGTCGTCTTGCCGGTCGTCAGTCCTCGCGCCGCCCGCGCCAGTGCCGGACCGTCGCCGATCTGCACGGTCAGCGCGATTTCCGGCCGGTGCAGCACGGTCTGGCCGTGATAGCCGATCACGTCGACGTCGCGATAGGCTGGGAACTCTTTGAGAAAACTGGCCAGCGCCTGGGCATGGCGCTCGGTCGAGAGTCGCTCGGCGCGCGCCAGAATGCCCGGCCGCGCGTTCCGGTCGGTCACCTCCCGCGCATCGGCAATCGCGCGGAACAGCAATTCCCGCGTTTCGGAAGCGTAGACATAGGTCCGCCCCGGCCCGAACAGGTGAATGTCCTCGCCGTCGGTCTCGATCAGCGCGACGTCGATGCCGTCCAGTGACGTCCCGCTCATCAGGCCGATGGCTTTGCGGATGGCCGACATCTGCGTTCCTCGGGGTGCTTTCGCCGCGTGAAACTGGTACATCACCCGCCCGCTCCTAAGATCGCGTTGATGATACCGGGCCCGCCATGACCAAGTTCCGTTCCGACTTCCTCCGCACCATGCATGAGCGTGGCTTCATTCATCAGGTTTCCGATGAATCCGGCCTCGACGACCTGCTCGCCAAGGAAAGCGTGACGGCCTATATCGGCTTCGACCCGACCGCGCCCTCGCTGCATGCCGGCGGGCTGATCCAGATCATGATGCTGCACTGGCTTCAGGCGACCGGCCACCAGCCGATCTCGCTGATGGGCGGCGGCACCGGCATGGTGGGCGACCCCTCCTTCAAGGAGGAGGCGCGCAAGCTGATGACGGTGGAGACCATCGAGGACAACATCGCCTCGATCAAGCGCGTCTTCACCAACTATCTCGACTACGACAAGGGTCCCAAGGGTGGCGCCCTGATGATCAACAACGCCGAATGGCTGCGCGGACTGAACTATCTGGAATTCCTGCGCGACGTCGGCCGCCACTTCTCGGTCAACCGCATGCTGTCCTTCGACAGCGTGAAGACCCGGCTGGAACGCGAGCAGTCGCTCTCCTTCCTCGAATTCAACTACATGATCCTGCAGGCTTATGATTTCGTGGAGCTTGCCAAGCGCTATGACGTGCGCCTCCAGATGGGCGGCTCCGACCAGTGGGGCAACATCGTCAACGGCATCGATCTCGGCCACCGCATGGGGACGCAGCAGCTTTACGCGCTGACCTCGCCGCTGCTCACCACCGCCTCCGGGGCGAAGATGGGCAAGTCGGTCAACGGCGCGGTGTGGCTGAATGCCGACCTGCTCGGCCCCTACGAGTTCTGGCAGTACTGGCGCAATACCGAGGACGCCGACGTGCCGCGCTTCCTCAAGCTCTACACCACGCTGCCGATGGACGAGATCGCCCGGCTGTCGGCGCTGGCGGGCTCGGAAATCAACGAGGTGAAGAAGATCCTCGCCACCGAGATCACCGCCATGCTGCACGGCCGCCCGGCGGCCGAGGCGGCGGCGGAGACCGCGCGCAAGACCTTCGAGGAAGGCGGTGTTGCCGCCGACCTGCCGAGCGTCGAGGTGCCGGCAGGCGAACTGGAGGCCGGTATCGGCGTGCTCGCAGCCTTCGCCGAAAAGACCGGGCTGGTCGCCTCCAATGGCGAGGCGCGCCGGCAGATCAAGAGCGGCGGGCTGAAGGTGAACGACGCCACCGTCACCGACGACAAGGCCGTGCTCACCGCGCGCGACCTGACGCCGGAAGGCGTGATCAAGCTCTCCTTCGGCAAGAAGAAGCACGTCCTGCTGAAGCCGGTCTGAGCACATCGGCGGCGTCTCGTAGCAGCGGGGCGGCAGGCTGAGCGGCCTGCGTGCTTCCAGAAGCGCGGCCCCGCCGCGCTTCTCAGCATGATGGGCGTTGTGAAGGCATTGCGTCCCAGCGCGCCATCGGGCTCAGGCACAAGCGGAAATCGGCCGCGCAATACGAATACCGTCACGGCCTGAGCGCCAGCGAGCCTCCAAGGAGGCCCGCCTCGCGCCCTCACCGACCGGCCGGCGCCTTCCCGCCGCCTATCGCGTGGGGACCAGCGCGGGCGGGCTCGGATCGGGCGCCTGACGGTACTCGAAGATCTTGCGCAGGAAGCCCGGCGCCACGGCGGAGATCGGGTTCATCCGCAAGGTCGGACCGCTCATCGGACCGACAATCTCGTAGGTCACCCCGACCAGGCCCTCATTGGGGCCGCCGCCGAGAAAGAAGCCGAGAACGGGGAGCTTGCTGAACAGGTTGTTCAGCCCATAGGCCGGCACATAGGTGCCCTGCACCGACATCCGGTCATTGGCGAAATCCAGCGCGCCGTCGAAGGTCGAGCCGATCTGCGGCCCCCAGATCGCGCCCTCGCGGATGTTGAGCTGCTCGGCCGAGCGCTGGAACGTCACCTGAAGCTTGTTGAACGCCACCGCCGAGCCGGGCTGGAGCGAGCCGTCGCGCCCGCCGGAGGGCGCGGCCGCGATCAGCCGATCGAGGCCGGGTTCGCCGCGGATCACGAAATCGCGCATGTTGACGACGCCGCTCTGGGGCGAACCGTCGCCGCTCGGCGCGTCGACGTCGATCCACAGATCGCCATTATAAATGCGGGCATAGAGGTTGATGAAACGCAGCAGCGCCCCGGCATCCGAGGTCGCGACGCGCAGGCGCGGCCTGCCATTGCCGCCGGGGGTCAGCGTGCCCAGCACCTTGCCGCCGCGCCCGACCAGGGCCGCGAGATCGAAGGCGCGCAGGTCGCCGTTGCGGCGCGACATCTTCAGGGTCGCCTGCCGCATCGCCTCGCCATTATTGCCGGTGACCACGCCGAGCTCGACATCGAGGTCGATGTCCATCGGCTTCTCGTCCTTGCGCCCGGCGATCGGCGCCTCCAGCAGGTTCTTCAGATAGGACCGCGCCTCGATCACCTCGCCGCGCACCACGATGTTCATCACGCCGGAGGCGTTGGACACCTTCACGCTCGCCTTGTCGCCGTCGGAGAGCGCGAAGGTCGGCAGGTTCGCGCTGATCAGGGCGGCCTTGGAATCCAGCTCCACCGCGCCGCGGATATTCACGCCGCTGCCGGTCACCACGAGGTCGTCGAGCTTCGTGCCGGTGCTGGTCACGGTGGCGCGGGCGGTCAGCCGCGCGGGCTTGCCGGCCGGCTTCGACCAACCCGGCACCAGCTCGGCGAGCCGCGCGGCGGTGAGGTCGAGGTCGACATCGGCGGTCTTGCCCTTGGGCGTGATCGTGCCGGTGAGCTTCACCCCGACCACGCCGGAAAGCCCCGCCAGATCGAGATTGAGCTTGTTGCGCGCGGCATCGTCGAGCTTGGCCTCGACCACGAAGGCGACGTCGCTGCCCGAGCTGTCGCGGGTGTATTCGAAGCTCGCCGGCGCGCCGCCGAACTTGCCCTGCCCGCGCAGCACGGTCGCCGCCGGGGTGACGAAGGCGCGCACCGTGGCATCATCGAGGCGCTGGCCGAGGAACACCTTGTCGGCGCTGAAATCGGTGAGGTCCGCGTCGAACGCGTAGTCGACGTCTCCGGCGGTGATGTGGTCGGACAGGGTGATGTTGATCTGCGCCACACCCTTGATGGTGCCGCGCACCATGTCGGGATCGAACTGGTCGCCGGCCGGGCCGCGCAGCGGCGGCATCGAGGCGAGTTCGAGCGCGGCGGCGGCCGGGCCCTCGACGCCGATCCTGAGCTTGGCGGCGGGCCGTTCCGGCGCGGTGTCGGGCACGTCGAACACGCTCTCCGGCAGGCTGACGCGCCGCCCGTCCGGCGTCTCCATCGCGGCATTGCTGGCAACGACATGGGCGGAGCGGCCGGTGATCTCGACCGCGACGTTGGCGCCCTGGATCGCCGGAAGCTGGGGAACCGGGCGGAACACGCCGTTGCTGCCGGCAATGTTGATGGTGAGCTGGTCGCCCTCCAGCGGGCGCTCCTTATTGCCGATCGAGGCCAGCGGGGCGTGAACCTTGATCTCCGCCTTGGAGACGTCGCCCGAGATGAAATGGTCATAGACCCAGCGGCGCACCGGCGGGGCGGCGACCACCGGCCAGAGCCGCAGCAGAGAGGTCGCCGACATCGGCGTCGCGGCGAGCGACAGGCCGAGGAACGGCTCCTGCGCGCCGAGATCGAGCTCGACGCCGAGATTAAGCCCGCCCTGCGGCCCCTTGAGCACCGCGTTGTCCACCGTCAGGCGCTGGGCGCGCGGATCGAAGCGGACATCGAGCGCGATGTCGTCGAGCACCAGCGGCGGCACCTTCTCGGCATGGGGCCCGCCGCCGGAGAAGCTGGCATTGGCCTTGGTGACATGCAGCGTCCAGTCGCCATCGGCGGTGTCGGGAGCGTCGACGATGGCGGACAGGTCGAGGTCGAACGGCCCGGCCTGAATGGCGAGCGGGCTGAGCGTCAATTCGCGGCGGGTGGGATCGACGCTGAAATCGACCGACACCTCATCGACGATCATGCGCCCGTCAGCGTCGGCGCCGAGCTGCAACTCGCCCGCGCCAGCCACCAGCCGGCCCTGCGTGGCCAGCAGCACGCCCTGCGCGTCGATTGCCGACTTCACCTGGAACGAAAGCGGCGAGGTGGCGATCAGGTCGGCATCGGCCTTGCCGGCCGCGATCATCAGGTCGCGCGGGGAAAGATCGCGCACCTCGAAGCCGAGGCCCCGCTTTCCGTTCACCAGCGCGCCAACGGTCGCGCGCGCCGACCACGGCCCATCGGTGCCGCCTGCCGTCATGTCGAACGTCACGCCGCCTTCGGCCGGGCGGGACAGGCTGAGGTCGATGTCGTCGAAGGTCCATTGCTGGCCGCTGACCTCGCTGCGCACCACCAGCACGCCTTCCTTGAGGCCGATATCGGTGAGATCGCCGCCGTCGAGGCCGCCGCGGTCGATATTGGCGGCGAGCGCGGCGAGCGCATCGAGCCGCAGCGGACCGAGCGGCGCGGCGTCGGCGAGCGGGGTGCCGGAGGGCGTCGCCGGCAGCGTCTGGACCGCCACATCCGGCGCCGCCCCGGCATCGGCCGGCGCGGGCGCTGCCTTCTGCTCCAGCGGGGTGGCGACGGACGGCGTGTGCAGCGGCTTGCTGCCCTCGCCGGTCGAAATGGTGAGTTCGCCCCGGGCGTTGATCCAGACCGTGAGCTTGACGCCCACAAGGTCGATACGCCGGGGCGTCACCGTCCACGGAATCAGCCGGTCCTGAAGCTGCACCTCGGCCTGCGGGGCGGTGGCGATCACGTCGCCAGAGCTGTCACGTACCATGATGTCGCTGGCGCGCAGCACCATGCCGCCCTCGCTGGCGCGATCGGAGACGATGGAGCCGATCTGCACGGTGCGGCCCTCGCCGAGCCGGGCTTCGAGCGCGCGCTCGACATAGGGCCGCGCGATATCGACGGTGACGGTGCCTGTCACGAACAGGAGATAGACGGCGAGGACGCCGAGCGCGATGAGCGCGCCAAATCCGCCGAAAGACCAGCCGCAAACCCGCAGCCAGCGGCGGCGACCGCGCACCGGCACATCGCAGACGGCCCGAGCGACGCGCCGCAGCCGCGGACGCTTCGCGCCGGCCGGCCGGGCGGCATGCTTAGGATGGGCGGCAGCCTTGGGCGTCGTCACCTCCTTCATCGACAGCTTGATTCTCCTGCGAGCCACGCCATTCTGCCCGCTCCCCTGGCGGACGGCGACACCTATCAATACGACGCTACTGACAATTAGCTGACGAAAGCCGGCTTAAACCGGGACCCCGCATTCCGGCACACAGCCGATCACCTCAAAAACCGACGAAAGGAAGGCAGATGGCAACGATCGAGGTGGGCGCGCCGGCTCCCGATTTCACGCTGACCGGCGACGACGGCCGCGAGATCACCCTGTCGGCCCAGGCCGGCCACAAGGTGGTGCTGTACTTCTATCCGAAGGCGGGCACCGAGGGCTGCACGCTGGAAGCCCATGATTTCAACAGGTTACATGAGGAATTCGCGGCCGCCAACACGGTCGTGATCGGCATTTCCGCCGACCCGGACAAGGCGATCGCCCGTTTCCGCGCCAAGAACGGCCTCGCCTTCCCGCTCGCGGGCGATGGCGAGCATAAAGTTCTGACCGCCTACGGCGTCTGGGCGGAAAAATCCATGTATGGTCGCAGCTTCTGGGGCGTGGTGCGCACCACGCTGCTGATCGGCCCCGACGGGCGCATCGCCCGAATCTGGCCCAAGGTGAAAGTCGCCGGCCATGCCGAAGAGGTGCTCGCCGCCGCGAAGGCGCTGTAAGGCGGCCCCCTTCCCGATGTCATCCCGGACGGCCGGAGGGCCGGTCCGGGATCGCATGACCGGCGTGAAAGAGCGATCTCCGCTCTTTCGATCAGTCCACGTCGTCTATGCTGGCCGGGCCGCCGCCATAGGCGCGCTGGGCGAGTGCGGCTTCCATGAACGGGTCGAGGTCGCCGTCGAGCACTTCCTGCGGCGTGCCGGAGGTCACGCCGGTGCGCAGGTCCTTCACCAGCTGATAGGGCTGGAGCACATAGGAGCGGATCTGGTGGCCCCAGCCGATGTCGGTCTTGGCGGCCTGGTCGGCGGCGGCCTGCGCCTCGCGCTTCTTCAGCTCCATCTCGTAGAGCTTGGCGCGCAGCATTTCCCACGCCGTTGCGCGGTTCTTGTGCTGCGAGCGGTCGCCCTGCGCCACCACGGCAATGCCGGTGGGAATGTGGGTGAAGCGCACCGCCGATTCGGTCTTGTTGACGTGCTGGCCGCCGGCGCCGCCCGAGCGCATGGTGTCGATGCGCAGGTCGCTTTCCTTGATGTCGACCACGATGCGGTCGTCGATCACCGGATAGACGTCGACGCTGGCGAAGGAGGTCTGGCGCCGCGCGTTGGAATCGAACGGCGAGATGCGCACCAGCCGGTGCACGCCGCCCTCGGTCTTCATCCAGCCATAGGCGTTGTGGCCCTTCACCAGAATGGTCGCGGATTTCAGGCCGGCGGTCTCCCCGGCGCTCTCCTCGATCAGCTCGACCTTGAAGCCGCGCCGTTCGGCCCAGCGCGTGTACATGCGCAGCAGCATCAGCGCCCAGTCCTGGCTGTCGGTGCCGCCGGCCCCGGCATGGACTTCGAGGTAGCTGTCATTGGCATCGGCCTCGCCCGAGAGCAGAGCCTCGAGCTGGCGGCGGGCGACCTCGCCCTTGAGCTTGGCGAGCGCGCCGGCGGCCTCGGTGACGATGCTCTCATCGCCCTCCATCTCGCCGAGTTCGATCAGTTCCACATTGTCGTTGAGTTCGCGCTCGATGCGCTCCAGCGAATTGAGCCCGTCCTCCAGCGTGCCGCGCTCCTGCATCAGCTTCTGCGCGCGCTCGGGGTCGTTCCACAGGTTCGGGTCCTCGGCGAGCGCATTCAGCTCGGCAAGTCGGGCCTTGGAACGGTCGAAATCGATGTGCTGCCGCAACAGGCCGGCGGCTTCCCGGATTTCGTCGACGCTCGCGGCGAGCTCGGCGCGCATGATGGTCACTCTCGTCAAGGGAGGCAGAAGGCGGCGGAAAATAGAGAGGATGCGCCAAGCTGTAAACCGCCCTCCTGCGCGGGCCCCCGTCAGTCTCCCGCGCCGCGCCCCCGGTTCAGCAGCGCACGCGAGAGCGGCTTGCCCGCCTCGCTGCGCAGCACGACCGAGGTGGTGACCATGCCGTAGCGGCCGATGGAATCGACGATGGTGGCAAGGTCCTCCGGCGCCGGCACGATCGCCTTGAGCACGAAGCAGTCGTCGCCGGTCACGCGATGCACCTCGACGATGGCCGGCAGCGCGTCGAACGCCTTGAGGCAGGCGGCGATGTGCTCATGGGCGGTCTTCAGCCGGATGATCGCGGTCATGCGCAGGCCGACCGCCGCGAGATTGATGCGCGCGCCATAACCCTCGATGACGCCGCGCTCCTCCAACCGCTTCACCCGCTCGGAGACGGCCGGCTGCGAGAGCCCGATGCGCCGGCCGAGCTCGGAGAGCGGCATCCGCGCGTCCTGCTGCAGGGCTTCGAGAATGTCGAGATCGCGATGATCCAGGTCCACCGGGGCGGAGCGGCGGGTGATAGGTGGGCTCTGCCTTGAATCCATCGCCGGAAATCTCAAAACGCCGATGGATCACCATGTCACGCCGGCGCGGACTTTGCCATGCTGACCGTCAACGCAACGGAGATGACAATGCGCCTGATCGGCATGCTCGATTCGCCCTATGTCCGCCGCGTGGCGGTGTCGATGAAGCTCATGGGGCTGCCGTTCCACCATGAGCCTGTGTCGGTGTTCCGCCATTTCGACGCCTTCGCCGCGATCAACCCGGTGGTGAAGGCGCCGAGCCTCGTCACCGATGACGGGGTGGTGCTGATGGAATCGACCCTGATCCTCGATTTCATTGAGCGCCTCGCGCCCGAAGCGCGGCGGCTCACCCCCTCGGACCTCGCCGCCCTCGCCCGCAACCAGCGCCTCACCGGCCTCGCCCTCGCCGCCTGCGAGAAGACGGTGCAGATCGTCTATGAGCATGAGCTGCGCCCTTTGGCCAAGCGCCATGCGCCGTGGCTGGAGCGCGTCGAGGGGCAGCTCCGCGCCGCTTACGCGCTGCTGGAGGCGGAGACGTCGGAAGGCTGGCTGGTGGAAGAGCGCCCGATGCAGGCCGATGTCAGCGCGGCGGTGGCGCTCAGCTTCGCCCGCTTCATCCTGCCGGAGGCGACGCTAGAGCGGACCGGCATCGCTTCGCTGGAAAGGCTCTCCGCGCTCACCGCGCGCGCGGAGGCGCTCCCGGAGTTCGCCTCGACGCCGATGGCGTGAGCGCGCCTATCCGCCACCGAGACATGCCGAAAACGAAAATGGCCGGGGTCGCCCCCGGCCATGTCGGTTATCTGTTCGGCCCCGCTCAGTACAGCCCGCCGGTCCCGCTGGTGCCAATGGCGCGGTCAGCCTCGGGCGAGACGCCGATCGGACGGCCGGTGGAATCGGTCGAGCCGATCACCGAATAGCTGTCCGGCGGGGCGGTGCCTGGCTTGAAAGCTTCGAGGATCGAATTCTCGCCCGGCCCGGCGCGCAGGCCGGTCTTCGGGTTGATGCGGATCAACTTGATGCCCGGCGGCACGCGGAACGGCACGGCCGGGCGGTCGGCCAGCGCCAGCTGCATGAAATCACGCACCACCGGCGCGGCGAGCAGGCCGCCGGTCGAGCCCTTGCCCATCGGCTTGGGCGTGTCGAAGCCGAGATAGACCGCCACCACGATGTCCGGGGTGAAGCCGACGAACCAGGCGTCCTTCTCCTCGTTGGTGGTGCCGCTCTTGCCGGCCACCGGCTTGCCGAGAACCTTCAGCGCGGTGCCGGTGCCACGCTGCACCACGCCTTCCATCATGCCGACGAGCTGATAGGCGGTCATCGGGTCCAGCGCCTGCTCGCGGCGGTCGATCAGCGTCGGCTCGGGCTGGTCGGTCCACTTGTCGGCGTCGCAGCCGCGGCACTCGCGCTCATCGTGCTTGTAGATGGTCTTGCCGTAGCGGTCCTGGATGCGGTCGATCAGCGTCGGCTTCACGCGCTTGCCGCCATTGGCGAACATCGAATAGCCGCCGGCCATGCGCATGGTCGTGGTCTCGCCCGCGCCGAGCGACATGGAAAGCACCGGCAGCAGATTGTCGTAGATGCCGAAGCGCTTGGCATATTCCACAATGGTCGGCATGCCGAGATCGTTGGCGAGGCGCACGGTCATCACGTTGCGCGACTGTTCGAGGCCGAAGCGCAGCGTCTGCGGGCCGTAGAACTTGCCGGAATAGTTCTCCGGCCGCCATGTCGCCTGCCCGGCCTGGTTCAGCTCGAACGGGGCGTCCATGATCACGCTGGACGGCGTGTAGCCATTGTCGATCGCCGAGGCGTAGACGAAGGGCTTGAAGGACGAGCCGGGCTGGCGCATCGCCTGGGTGGCGCGGTTGAACTGGCTCTCGTCGAAGGAGAAGCCGCCGACCAGCGCCAGCACGCGCCCGGTCCACGGGTCCATCGCCACCAGCGCGCCTTCGATCTGCGGTTGCTGGCGCAGGCGCCACTGGTCGGGCTTGCCCTCGACGCCCTCGACATACACCACGTCGCCGGGCTTCAGCACGGCGGCCACGCCGCCCTTGCGGCCGCGCAGCGCCCATTTCACGCCATCGGGCGTGATGACGCCGACGTCGCGCTGCGCCGAGAGCGTGCCGGAGCGGTCGCGCTGAGGCTGCAGGCCGATGCGGGCGGAATCCGCGCTGGACTCCAGCACCACGGCGAGGCGCCACGGAATATCGGTGAAGGCGCGCACATCGGCGAGCCGCGCGCCCCAGTCGCCGTCCGTATCGATCCGGGTCACCGGGCCGCGCCAGCCGCGCTGCTCGTCATAGCGGGTCAACCCGTCGAGCAGCGCCTTCTTGGCGATCTGCTGGAGCTTGGGGTTGAGCGTGGTGCGCACCGAGAGGCCGCCGCCATAGAGCTTGTCCTCGCCATAGCGCTCGAAAATCTCGCGGCGCACTTCCTCGGCGAAATATTCGGCCGAGAAGATGTGCGCGCCGGTCGGGCGCACGGTCACGGCGAGGTCGGTCGCCTTGGCGTCGTCGGCTTCCTTCTGGGTGATGTAGCCGTTCTCGGCCATGCGATCGATCACCCAGTTGCGGCGCTCCACGGCGGCTTCGTGGCGGCGGAACGGGTGATAATTGTTCGGGCCCTTGGGCAGGGCGGCGAGATAGGCGGCCTCGGCGATCGACAGCTCGGCGACCGACTTGTCGAAATAGAGCAGCGAGGCGGCGGCCACGCCATACGAACCGATGCCGAGATAGATCTCGTTCAGATAGAGTTCGAGGATCTTGTCCTTGGAATAGGCGCGCTCCATGCGCAGGGCGAGCAGCGCTTCCTTGATCTTGCGGTCGATCGAGACCTCGTTGGTCAGAAGGAAGTTCTTCGCCACCTGCTGGGTGATGGTGGAGGCGCCCTGCGGGCGGCGGCCCGAGCCGTAATTCTGCGCGAACGCATAGGCGGCGCGGCCGATGCCGGTGACGTCGATGCCGCCATGAGAATAGAAATTCTTGTCCTCGGCCGAGAGGAAGGCGTCGATCACGCGCTTCGGGATGCTCTGGATCGGCAGATAGAGCCGGCGCTCCTTGGCATATTCGGCCAGCAGCGAGCCATCGGTCGCGTGGATGCGCGTCATCACCGGCGGCTCGTAGTTCTGGAGCTGGGAATAGTCGGGCAGGTCCTGGGAGAACTTCCAGACGAAGTACCCCGCCACCGCTCCGCCGATGACGAAGACGATCGTGCCGAGGGCGAACAGGAATCCCAGAAAACGCAGAAGAAGCCGCATCCGGCTTTGCCCTCTCGAAGTGCTGGCGTGGGCGGCTTCGCCCGACGCGCCAATTTTCTCGTTATTCGCCCTGAGGCACCGTGTGCGGGGCAACTATGGCCTATTCGCGGCCAGAAAGGACAGATCGCGGACTAAGGCAAGCCGGTTATCGGCGCCATCGCGGCGGGTGTCGCCACCGGTGCCGATTCCACCGGCTTCTGCGCGGCGAAATAGGCATCGATCGCCGCGACCATGGCCGTGGTCACCTTAGCCTGCCAGTCCGCCGATGTCATGAGTTCGAGGTCGCGGGTGCTGGAAAGATAGCCGAGCTCGAACAGCACGGAGGGCACGTCGGGCGCCTTCAACACCTTGAAGCCGGCCGATTTCAGCGGCGATTTGTGCATGCGCGCCGCCTCCCCGACATTGCCGGCCAGCGTGCGGGCGAAATGGGCGGAGAAATTGCGGGTCTCGCGCTGGGCGAGGTCGAACAATATGCCCGCGACATCGGCCGGTTCCTCGGAAAGATCGAGGCCCGCGATCATGTCGGCCTTGTTTTCCGAATCGGCGAGGCGCTGCGCCTCGGCGTCGGAGGCGCGGTCGGAGAGCGTGTAGATGGTGGCGCCGCGCACGTCACCGTCGCGCGAGCCGAGCGAATCGGCGTGCAGCGAGATGAACAGCCGCGCACCGTGCTGCTGGGCGACGCGCACCCGCTGGCCGAGCGCGACATAGGTGTCGTCGTCGCGCGTCATCAGCGGGCGGTAGCGGCCGGTCTCGTTCAGCTTGTCGCGCAGCAGGCGCCCGATCTTGAGCACGAGCTCCTTCTCGGTGACGCCCATGCCCGGATTCACCGCGCCGGAATCAATGCCGCCATGGCCGGGGTCGATCACCACCACCGGGCGCGGATCGCCGGCGCTGATGATCACCGGCGCGGCGTCCACGTTCTCCTGCACCCGGCGCACCGGGGCGGCGACGGTCTTGAGGAAGCTCGCGCGGTCGGTCTTCACGAGATCGATCACCAGCCGCGCCGGCTGCCCGTCCATCGGCTCCAGCACGAAGGCCTTGTCGATGGTCACCGGCGCGTTGAGGTCCATCACGATCCGCGCCTTGCCGGGCGCGAAGAGGCCGAAGCGATAGGCCGTCACCAGCCCGCGCCCCTCCTGCCCCGCCGACGACGGCAGGGTGAAGATTGTGTCGGGCACATCGACCACGACGCGATAGGGATCGGCCAGGGTGAAGGCGCCGAGCGGCACCGAGCGGGAGAGGTCCATCACCAGGCGGGTGCGTTCTGCGTCGCCGGCCAGGCGCGCATCGGTGGCGACCGCCGGGGCGTCGGCGGCGCGCACGGGAGCGGCCGCCGGCAGCGCCGCCAGCGACACGGCGAGCCCCGCCAGCGCCGCCCGGAAACCGGCGTGCGACAGAAACCTGCGCCAAACCCCGCGCCACATCATCGTCAGGACAGAGCCTCCCGCGCGTCGACCGCACCGTATCTCCCTATCTAACCGATTAGAAAGCGCGGGTTAACCGGGCGTTAACCGCCACCGCACGGCTCACGCCGCGCCGTGGCCGACGGGCAACGTTCCGCGCGCCGACGCATCGCACGCGATCATGACGCGATCTTGCCAAATCGGCACGCATGCCGCTATTAAGGGCATGCATATGGTTCGAATTCCGGGTCGCTCGCTTGGCGTCCGGCGTTCGCTCACCGACGGCGCGGGGCGGCCCAGAAATGGAGCGGCCCGACATCCTGCCCCGACCCGCCCGAAGTGCCGGGCGCGTGGCGATGCGCATGTGGAGGCCCGGGCCCAAGGTTCCGGCCCGCCCGCCGAGGAGAGCGAGACTGCCGACGCCGTTTCCGAGCCTTCGGGCGCAGTTCCGACGCTTGACCCGCAGCTTGCGGGCGCGCCGCGCTCATCGCAGCCATAAGCCAGAGCCGGGCCTGTCACATGGGTCGCGACTCCTTCGTGTTCGGTCGAGGTATGGACGGCAGCAAACGATGACGCGTCAGCCGGCAGGTGCAGATCAGGTGCGAGGCGGTATTTTCCGCCCTGCGCGCGATCGCCGAGCCGTGACGCCGACAGCGCGTTTGCGCCCCGCATGCGAGGCGCTCCGCCCCCCTGGCCCGTTTTCCATCACCGCCTACAGGCACGGCCCCAGCCGTCCGGCTCCGGCAGCGGAGCGGATGCCGCCGTGCGCGCAGATGAGAGTTCAATGGCCAACAAGATGCTTATCGATGCCACCCACCCGGAGGAAACCCGGGTGGTGGTGGTGCGCGGCAGCCGAGTCGAGGAATTCGACTTTGAAGCCGCCAACCGCAAGCCGCTCCGCGGCAATATCTACCTCGCCAAGGTCACGCGGGTAGAACCTTCCCTTCAGGCCGCCTTCATCGAGTATGGCGGCAACCGGCATGGCTTCCTCGCCTTCAGCGAGATCCATCCCGATTACTACCAGATCCCCGTCGCCGACCGGCAGGCCCTGCTGGCCGAGGAAGAGCGCCAGCAGCGCCGCGAGGCGGAGGAAGAGAACGAGGACAAGCCCAAGGGCCGGTCCCGCCGCGGCCGTGGCGCCGCCAAGGCCGCTTCCGGCGACGAGGCGGTTTCCGAGGACGCCCCTGAAGGCGACGCCGAGACCGAGGAAGGCGCCCGCCCCTCGCCGCGCCGCTCGCGCCGCCGTCCGTCCTCCGATGACGAATCCACCGGCGAGGTCGAGGAAGTCGCCGGCGAGGAAGAGATCGTCGACGAGGTCGGCTCCGACGACGCGCTGGAGGAAGTGCCCGAGCGCGCCGCCCCGCGCGGCCGCGCCCGCACCTACAAGATTCAGGAAGTGATCAAGCGCCGGCAGATCATGCTGGTGCAGGTCGTGAAGGAAGAGCGCGGCAACAAGGGCGCGGCGCTCACCACCTATCTCTCGCTCGCCGGCCGCTATTCGGTGCTGATGCCCAACACCGCGCGCGGTGGCGGCATCTCCCGCAAGATCACCTCGGCGGAAGACCGCAAGCGCCTCAAGGAGGTCGCCTCCGACCTCGAAGTGCCGGAGGGGATGGGCATCATCCTGCGCACCGCCGGCGCCAATCGCACCAAGGCGGAGATCAAGCGCGACTTCGAGTACCTGCTGCGGCTGTGGGAGAATGTGCGCGAGCTGACGCTGGGCTCCACCGCGCCCTCGCTGGTCTATGAGGAAGGCTCGCTGATCAAGCGCTCGATCCGCGACCTGTACAACAAGGACATCGACGAGGTTCTGGTCCAGGGCGACGAGGGCTATCGCGAGGCCAAGGACTTCATGCGCATGCTCATGCCGAGCCATGCCAAGAACGTGAAGCCCTACAAGGATCTGCAGCCGGTCTTCACGAGGTTCGGCGTCGAGAGTCAGCTCGACGCGATGTTCCTGCCGATCGTGCAGCTCAAGTCCGGCGGCTACATCGTCATCAATCCGACCGAGGCACTGGTCTCGATCGACGTGAACTCGGGACGCTCGACGCGCGAGCACAATATCGAGGACACGGCGCTCAAGACCAACCTTGAAGCGGCGGAAGAAGTCGCCCGCCAGCTGCGCCTGCGCGACCTCGCCGGGCTGATCGTCATCGATTTCATCGACATGGACGAGAAGCGCAACAACCGGGCGGTGGAGCGCAAGCTCAAGGATTGCCTGAAGAACGACCGCGCGCGCATCCAGCTCGGCCGCATCTCGCATTTCGGCCTGATGGAGATGAGCCGCCAGCGCATCCGCACCGGCGTGCTGGAAAGCTCCACCGAGGTCTGCCCGCATTGCGGCGGCACCGGCCATGTGCGCTCCTCCGCCTCGGTCGCGCTGCAGATGCTGCGCGCGGCGGAGGACATGCTCCAGCGCTCCAACACCCACGACCTCGTCATCCGCACCCGGGCGGAGAACGCCCTCTATGTGCTGAACCACAAGCGCGCGCATCTGCATGAGCTGGAAGTACGCTTCGGCGTTTCCATCGCCATCACCGCCGATGCCAGCCTGACCGGCCTCACCCCGTTCGCCATCGACAAGGGCGACGCGGTGGCGAACCCGATCCCGCTGCCGCGCCCGGCGGAGATTGTGATCGAGCCGGAGGAGGAAGACCTCGCGGCGATCGCTGAGGAGGAGACGGAAGAATCCGACGAGGAAGTCGCCGCTCCCGCTCCCCGCGCCGAAGCGGAACCCGCGCAGCAGGAACAGCAGGGCGATGGCAACCGTCGCCGTCGTCGCCGGCGCCGGCGGCGTCGGGGTGGCGGCAACGGCAATGACGGCCCGCAGAACGAGGCGACCTCGAACGGCGATGCCTTCGGCGATTATGAGGGCGACGAGAGCGAGGACGGTTCGGACGACGAGGCCGGTGCGGTCTCCGGCGACGAGGTACCGGCCGGCGACACCGAGATCGCGGCCGCTCCGGTTTCCGGCGAGGCCGGCGAGCAGGTGCTGGCCCTTGCCGAGGACGCGTCCCTGACCATCGCCGATGCGCCCGTGGCCACGCAGGCGCCGGAAGCGCCGACGGCCGAGGCCGGCAGCGAGGAAGCGCCCGCCGAGGAGCCCAAGGCCCGCCAGCGCGGACGCCGTGGCGGACGCCGCTCGCGCGCCGACAAGGCGGCGGACGAGGCGGCCGCTGCCGCCGAGGCAACGGGCGCGGAAGCGCCGGCGCCCGAAGCTGCGTCTGCCCCGGCCGAGGCGGCCCCGGTTGAGGCCGCTCCGGTCGAAACCCCGGCCCCCACCC